>NZVJ01000004.1 GCA_002701455.1 Rhodospirillaceae bacterium | reverse complement strand
GAGAGTCAGTAAATACTATGCTTGCTTGTGTATATTTTTTCGTTTGGTAAATAGATTAATTGCTTGAGAATCTCATAAATTATACAAACCTAATTGCTTTGGCTGTTATCCTTTCTGGAGGTGTTGTAAGAGGTTATACGGGGTTTGGTTCTGGATTGGTGATGGTTCCAATTTTGGCAATCCTTTGGGGGCCGGTAGATGCAATTGTTGTTGTTCTTAGCCTAGGGTTGTTTTCAACCCTGCAGATGGCTTATCCCGCATTTAAATTAGTTAATTGGAGAGATGCAGGTCCTATTGTATTTTGCGCAGTTTTTGTTTCCCCAATAGGGACCTATTTATTGTTAACAATTGATCCTTTTGTAACTAAAAAGGTAATAGCGGCAATTGTACTTTTCTTTACAATAATTAGCCTTATCGGTTGGAGCTATAAGGGGCCAAGGGGGGTAATACCAAGTTTTATTGCGGGATCAATTTCTGCGATAATCAATGGTGTCGCGGCCGTTGGAGGACCAGCATTTGTTTTGTATTTAATGTCTTTGCCTGAAAGAGCGGAAGTCCAAAGGGCCAATATGGCAATTATCACCGGTGCAATGGGTACCAGTATACTCACATACATTTTGATTGGTGGCGACGTCCCCTCAATAAATCTCTATAGAATTGGTATTTTGGCTCTTCCTCATATAATTGCGGTCTGGATTGGTATAAAGTTATTTGGGGTTATACCCAGTGATAAGTTTAAAGATATAATTCTTTGGTTGTTGGTTATTATTGTAAGTGGCATTTTGTTAGCTTAACTTTAAAATATCACTTTTATATTAATCAATAAAAACAAGACATTGATTAGGATTTTGTGTGCAAACCCTTTTTGGAATATCCTATAGGTTATTGAAATGCGAAAATATTTAGTAACTGGCGGTGCGGGTTTTATTGGTTCTTCAGTTATTCGAGAGCTGCTCAAGGACAAAAGTAATAATATAGTAATGTTAGACGCCATAACGTATTCAGGGCGACGGGAAAACTTTAGTGATTTAACTGATAATTCTAGTTTTACTTTTATAGAGGGTAATATTTGTGATGATCAGTTTTGTCACCAGTTAATTCTGGATACCAAGCCTGATGGGATCATAAATATTGCAGCAGAAACACATGTGGATCGCTCTATTGATAGCCCAGATGTTTTTATACAAACAAATATTCTTGGCACCCAAAACTTACTTAAAATTGCCCTTGAGCACTGGCAGACATTAACCTCTGGCCAACAAGAAAAGTTTCGATTTGTTCAGGTTTCAACTGATGAGGTATATGGGTCTATTGACATTGGAGAGGTGGATGAAGGGTCATCCTTTCGCCCAAATTCTCCCTATGCCGCATCTAAAGCATCAGCAGATTTGATCGTTAGGTCTTACAATCGAACTTACGGTTTGCCAACAATTGTAACCCAAGGATCAAACACTTATGGTCCCCGCCAATTTCCAGAAAAGCTAGTTCCTTTAATTATATTAAGGGCCTTATCAGGTTTATCACTTCCAATTTATGGTGATGGGAAAAATGTGAGAGAGTGGCTGCATGTTGATGATCATGCCCGAGGTATTTATTTAGCATTATTAAATGGAATTCCAGGCCATCATTATAATTTGGGGAGTACTGATCGAATAACAAATACAGAAATGGTCATATTATTAATTGAAGCATTGAAGCCCTTTATAGAGGGAAAGAATAAAGATCAACTAATAAATAGTATAGAATATGTTCCTGATCGCCCTGGGCATGATTTGCGATACTCCATGAATTCTATCAAATCTAGACAGGAATTAGGTTGGAGAGTTAGTAGGGGACTTAACGATGGTTTATTATCTACTGTTGAGTGGTACTTAGAAAATAAAGATTGGTGGAAACCCATTACGGATAACAATTACTCGTTAACCCGCTTGGGGTCTATGGAAGGTTAAGATGGCTAATAAAAAGGGAATTATATTGGCAGGTGGCAGTGGGACGCGGCTCTTTCCCATTACTTCAAGTGTTAATAAACACTTATTGCCAGTGTTCAATAAGCCTATGGTTTACTACAGCTTATCGGTCCTGATGCTAGCGGATATCAAGGACTACTTAATTATTACAAGTCCTCAACATATTAATAGCTTTAAAAATTTATTCGATGATGGACAACAATTAGGCATAAGCATCCAATATGCAGAGCAAAAAGAAGCAAATGGTATCGCTGAGGCTTTTAAAATAGGTAAAAAATTTATAGCAAATGACCCCGTAACTTTAATATTGGGCGATAACATACTGTTCGGAGCTGGACTAAGAGGAAAATTACAGGAAGTAAATTTTGAGAGTAAGGCAGCAATATTTTCATACGAGGTCAAGGATCCAGAGAGATACGGTGTTGTCGAATTAGATAACAATGGCAGACCTAAGACTATTGAGGAAAAGCCAAAAACCCCAAAGTCCCGTCTAGCAATACCAGGTTTATATATGTATCCAAACGATGTCATTGATAAGGTAAATACATTAAAGCCATCGGCCAGAGGAGAGTTAGAAATAACTGACCTAAATAAGTTATATCTTGAAGAAAACCGTTTGCAGGTAATACCTCTAAGTAGGGGTTATGCATGGCTTGACGCCGGCACAGAGAGGGCGCTACTTGAAGCATCTAATTTTATTTCTGCTATAGAAGATCGCCAAGGCCTCAGAATTGGCAGCATAGAGGAAATTGCCTGGCAAATGGGGTGGATTACGCAAAGCCAATTAGCACATTTGGGTCAGTCGATAGCTGGTTCAGAGTATGGAAAATATTTAATTAACATTTCAGAGTAGAGAGATGAAATTTATTGAAACTGAGTTTGCCGATGTAAAACTAATTGAAAGCAAAATATTTTCTGACCCACGTGGATCCTTCTTTGGGGTTTTTGAGCAAGAGGCTTTTGAGAACCAGGGTATAACCGAGGTATTTCTCCAGGACAGTATTTCTTATTCTAAGACTAACGTTATAAGGGGACTTCATTACCAGGAACCTAATGCGCAAGGCAAATTAGTCTGTCCCCTACGAGGTTCAATTTTTGATGTAGTCGTGGATATAAGGTTAGGGTCCCCCAATTTTAAGAAATGGATGGGTGTTGAATTAAATTCTAAACAAGGAAATATGCTTTGGATACCCCCGGGATTTGCTCATGGCTTTGCTGCTCTAACCAAAGAGGTATCTTTGCTCTATAAATTAACTCATCGTTACGATCCGGAGAACCAATACGTTATAAATTGGAGGGATCCTGATCTCAATATCGAATGGCCAATATCCAACCCAATTTTATCTGATAGAGATACTAATGCACCATTACTAAGTGAAATTTCAATATTACCGACATATACTTAAAATTTAGGTTTAGGCGATGAGCTTTTTGGAAGATATTACACTTGTTATCGTAAATTATAATTCCAGAAATGTTATATTAAATAGTTTAGCCCCCCTTAAGACACTTAAAAATATTATTGTGGTGGATAACGGTAGTACTGATGATTCCACAGAATTAATAAAGTCAGCCTATTCACATGTTCGACTCTTAAGGCTTGGAGTAAATCGAGGATTTGGAGCAGGCGTTAATCAAGGTGTCAGGGCTTCTGATACTAAGTATACTCTGGTAATAAGTCCTGATACGGAGTTCACGGTAGGTTGCCTCAAGAGGTTATATCAGGAAGCAGAAAGTGACAATAAAGCAGCTATTCTGGCACCTAGCTTAAGAGTTCCAGAATATGGTCCGGAGCTATGGGTAAAAGGTTTTAATGAGAGTATTCATACAAAAGCAAATTTTATAGCTGATGGAAATTTTTGCACTTGGTTTATTTCTGGGGCGGTGATGCTAATGCGTAATGATTATTTTAATAAAATAGGTGGATTTGATGAAAATATATTTTTGTATCTAGAGGACCTTGACCTTTCAATAAGAGCCCGGGCTGCTGGTTTTTCTTTAATATATGTTCCTGAAATTGAGGCTATACACCTGAATAGTAAATCAACAACACCCACAAAAAGATTACATTGGCAAAAAAATTGGAATTTTGCCTGGAGTCATTGCTATATCTTAAACAAATATCAAGGGGTTAGAGTTGCTAGAAAACATGCCCTAAGACAGATCTTTTTTAAGGGACTAAAGTCTTTATTCTACATAGTTTGCTGTGATTTTAAACGTTTTATAAGAGACTTTTCTACCACCCATGGTTCATATTCTTTTCTAATAGGAAGTAAACCAAAACAACTTTTATGAAAAGTTCCTATACTGATAGCAATTCATTTGATAACAAAAAGGATCCCATATATTTGAGGAGCGTACAATGAGAGTGCTTTATGCTGAAGCTGTCTACGATGATGAGGAGATTTCTGCTGTTCTGAATGTTCTAAAGAATAATCCGCACCAACTAATGTCAGGAGAAAACGTCAGAAAATTTGAACAACAAGTAGCCAAAATATTTGGAAAAAATTATGGTATTATGGTCAACTCCGGTTCCTCGGCAAATCTCCTTGCTATTAATTCACTAGGCCTAAAACCGGGTTCAGAAATTATTACTCCTGCACTTACTTTTTCAACGACAGTCGCTCCAATTGTGCAGTTAGGGCTAGTTCCAGCTTTCGTTGACGTAGAGCCATCTACCTTTGTTATTGATTGTGGCCTCATTGAAGAGATGATTACCGAGAACACGAAGGCAATGCTAATACCAAACCTAATAGGGAATCTTCCTGATTGGAATAGGATAAAGCAGTTAGCTGATAAATATAGCCTGATAGTGATGGAGGACTCAGCTGATACTATAGGGTACTCGTTCGACGGAGGAAACACTGGACAAATCAATGATGTCGTTACATCAAGTTTCTATGCTTCTCATATTGTAACTGGGGCTGGGTTTGGTGGAATTATGTGTACAAACAATGAGGCATTTGCGGAAAGTGCTACTATTATGAGAAGTTGGGGGAGAGCTTCGAGTTTGAGAGACGAGAGTGAGGAGGTGGACCAACGTTTTAATACTAAAGTTGATGGAATTGAGTATGATGCAAAATTTATGTTTAATTCTATGGGTTATAATTTTATTCCGTCTGAATTATCGGCGGCTTTTGGCCTAGTACAACTTAAAAAATTAGAAAAGTATAAAATAATAAGACAAGAGAACTATCTGGCACTTTTAAATTATTTTAGGCTTTATGAAGAATTTTTTATACTTCCTTCCCAACTAAACATAACAGACACGCCAATGCTGGCATTTCCTTTTATTATAAAGGACGGAGCACCATTTTCTCGAAGGGATATGCAGATCTGGTTTGAAGAAAACGGGATTCAAACGAGAACCGTTTTTACCGGAAATATTTTGAGACACCCAGGATTCAAGCATATTGATCGTAAGGAGTCTCCTTCAGGTTATCCAAATAGTAATAGGGTAATGTCGGGAGGAATGTTAATTGGATGTCACCATGGAATTAACAATATTCAATTAGATTATATTCAAGAAACCCTAAAAAACTTTATTGGCTCAAGATAACTCGGTATGGAAAATATACTCATTACAGGGGCTAGTAGCTTTCTTGGCAATAGACTTTCCAAAGCACTTCTTAGTACCAAAACTAA
Organism: Rhodospirillaceae bacterium; assembly: GCA_002701455.1. Lineage (GTDB taxonomy): Bacteria > Pseudomonadota > Alphaproteobacteria > Thalassobaculales > Thalassobaculaceae. The sequence continues at coordinate 2,968 of NZVJ01000004.1, read as the reverse complement.
TCAGGTTCATGCTATAATAAGAGACCAAACCCTTGAAAGACGCTTAGCAGATGGTTTTCTCAAGAGCAATTTCCATGCCTACGACGGCACCCTTAATTCTCTTAGAAAAACTATAGATCACGTACAGCCGACATTAATTTATAATCTAAGCTCTTTGTATATGCGAGATACGTCATCAGAAAATATTGAAGCAATGGTTGAGTCTAATTTTCTATTTGGATTAAAGCTGCTAGAAGTTTTGAAAGAGAAAAATATCAAGTGTAATTTTATTAATTTTGGTACATATTCACAATACTTTAGTGAGGGTGATAACTACTCTTTTAATATGTATTCTGGACTCAAAAATTCTTTCACTGAAGCTCTAAATTTGTATTCGGAAGATATTGGATTAAATAATACAAATCTTATTTTGTACGACTCATATGGTCCAGGAGACTGGAGACCTAAGCTATTACCATTAGTCCGCCAAGCAATTTTACAGAATAATCGCATAAGTTTATCTGAACCCGACATTATTATCGATATTACACACATTGACGATGTAGTTAATGCCTGCATACTGGCCAAAGAAAAACAAATACTAACTGCTTCAGAAAACGTTTTTTGCGTGAGCGGGGAGCGTTACAAAATTAGTCAATTAATGGAACTAATAGAAAAAATCGTAGGTAAAAAATTAGTACTTAAATGGGGAGAATACTCACTCCCCGATAAAAAAATCAAGGATCCTTGGATTGGCAATAAATTACCAGGTTGGACGCGAAAAATTGATTTAGAAGAGGGTCTAAGAAGCTATTTACAGTAAAAATATTTTGTTAAATACGAAAACCTATTTTGGTAACTGGCCAATTGGAATAACCCACTCACCCCCATATCTCTCGAAATCTTTTTCTTTATCATTAATTTCTTTAAAATGATTCCAGGCAAAAAGGATCGCGAAATCTGGTTTCTCATCCTTAAATTGTTCTGCTGGCAAAACTGGTATATGAGCTCCAGGTGAGTACTTTCCTTGTTTAAAATCAGTGCTATCAAATATACAAGGAATATCCTCACAAGTTAAATTACAGTAATTTATGATTGTTGCACTCTTAGCGGTAGCTCCATATCCAACGATCTTTTTGCCAGACTCTCTTATTTCAGAAACTTTATTAACCAGTTTGTCTCTCGACTCTTCACACATTAGTCTAAACTTATGATAGGTCTTTGCTTCCTTTATGCCTAATTTAACTTCTTTATTTTGTTGTTTTAGAAATTGCTCTGTGGGAGAGAAAGCCCCTTTATGGCAAATGTAGTATCGCATACATCCTCCATGGAATTTATTCCTCTCAATATCAAAGATTTCCAATCCATGTCGAGCTAACACGTTATTCAAAGAAGTTATGGACCATAGGTACATATGTTCAGCATAGATTTGGTCGTATGAGACTAGTTTGAGCATATCACCAAGATAGGGATCTTCTTGAACCATCACCCCTTTTGGTTTTAAAAGTTCCTTAACACCCGCAAATACGGAATTAATATCTTCAATATGATGCATGGTGTTGGTAGCAATAAATAAGTCTGCATTTCCCACTTCTTCTACAAGAGTATTGGCAGTTTCTAGATTGAAAAATTTATCTAAAACTTTGATACCTTTACTGCGAGCTTTTTCTGCAACATTTGAAGATGGTTCGATACCGATACTAGGCACCCGAGCTTCGACAAAATTTTTAAGAGTAATTCCATCGTTGCACCCAATCTCAACTACAAGAGAATTTTCGTCTAACTTCAAATCATCTATTAATCTCTCAGACATTTCTTGAAAATGTTTAACCATATAATGTGATGTACTGGCAAAGTAGGCGTAGTTTGAATGAAACATTTTTTTGGGATCCGGGACTTCAACTACCTGAAAAGTAAAACATCTTTCGCAAACAGCTACTTTCATCTTGTAAAAATATTCAGTTTCAAACCCGTCTAAAGATAGAAAACCATTACCAATTGGCATATCACCGAAATCCATAAAGGGCGATATAGGATGATCACAAATTCTACAAAAACCCGGCTTAAATCTCATCTCTATTCTTAAAAACAATTCTCAATTTATTATGAAAATTAGTTATCCCAATTCCCCAGTCTTTGTTTATCCTTGGGCCTCATGGCTTTAAATGCTTCTCTCTCGCGAATTTTCTCACCCCAACTACTCAGCTTAGGAAATGGTGAGAATAAATCTAGCCATTCACATTGACCAAGACGATCCAAAATTGGAGCGCACGCAATGTCAGCTAGAGAATATGTTGAACCTGACAACCACTCCGTTTCAGTTAATGCCTCCTCCATACGATTAAAGACAAAGTTAAACTGTGTTTTGGCCTCCTCTAAAGCTTCATTATTCACTGGCCCTCTGGCTGCACCTTGGAAAAGTTTTCTGCTCTTTTCGAGAGGATGGGTGCTCAACCACTCGTCTAGCTCATCATCAGATTTCTTAGACAATTGAGGCTTTACAAGCAAATTAAATGTTGGTTTTTGGATTGCTGGATGCAAAATATCATCCTGCATCTTGCAAAAAACCCTCATTTTGGCGCGATCTACAGGATCTTCTGGCGTCAGTTTGGGACCGTCAAAAACTTCATCAACGTACTGGTTTATTACGGTAGACTCTATTATTGGAACACCATCGTGGACGATAGTTGGAACCACAGAGTTTGGGTTCAAACTTTTATAATCATCGGTTAGGTGCTCCCATTTCATTAAATCAACAAAACGTGACACAAAAGCAACTCCTTTTTCAAGAAGGCACAACCGAGCTTTCATTGAGCAAAGTGAGTCTCCGTAATGATACAATTCCAGCATTTTAATTCCCATCTAAACATCTATTTTAAAACTATGACTAGATTGGTAGAATAGGGAAAGCATTCAGATTAAAAAAGCATTTCTTTAGCTAACAGTGGATTTTAAAAATGGTGACTTATAAAAAGGCAGCTATATATTC
>NZVJ01000003.1 GCA_002701455.1 Rhodospirillaceae bacterium | reverse complement strand
TAAGAGAAAAAATTGCTGTTAAAGAAGCTCAAAAACTTAATATCCCAATCTTTGCTATGGTTGATACAAATTCTGATCCTAGAGGGATAGACTATGTTATTCCTGCAAATGATGATGCTTCAAAGTCAATATCAAAGATTTTAGAACATATAGGCATTGCTATTCAAGAAGGATTAGAAGAAAGAAACTCTGGTAAAGAACAAGACGAATCTAATACTCATGCTATAGACGCAAATGCTGAAGAAGCACCTGTTGAAGAAGCACCTGTCGAAGAAGCACCTGCTGAAGAAGCACCTGCTGAAGAAGCACCTGCTGAAGAAGCACCTGCCGAAGAAGCACCTGCTGAAGAAGAAGCTGCTGAATAAGCACCTGCTGAGGGTGAAGGTTAATGAACCCTTCAGCTTTGATAAAAGAAAACCCGTTACACTTCTCTGTAACGGGTTTTTTTATGCGCAATGACTTCCCCTCCAAGACGGCGAATATCGCTGTTATGTCTAACTTCCAGTTATCGTAGAATAAGAGTTCACCATCAGGCCGTTATTAATTTACTTATAAGCCGATCCATGAGATTTGTAACTGTACTATTCTCCATTTTGATCTTTGCAACACACGTCAGTGCTGCAAAGAAACAACCTGTTGACTTCATTCGGGACATCAAGCCAATCCTTTCTGATCGTTGCTTCAACTGCCATGGTCCAGATGCCAATAATCGACAGGCAGATTTACGTCTTGACCTCAAAGAAGAAGCACTCGCCGCAATCACTTTCGAGGGCAACCATGTCATCTGGGCCGGGCGAGCGAATAAAAGTGAGTTGATCAAACGGATCCACTCCGACAATCCAGATTTCAAAATGCCTCCAGCCGACTCCAAGTTGGAGTTAACGGATGAGGAAATCGAATTACTCACTCTTTGGGTTGAACAGGGAGCTCAATGGGAGAACCATTGGTCGTTTGAAACGCCCAAAAACCAAACTCCTCCTAAAACTAAAAACAAAGCATGGAGTACGAATGAAATTGATCAGTTCATCCTCAGAAGAATTGAGGAGGCCGGCTTAACTCCAGCTAAGCAAGCCACCCCAACGACACTCATACGACGACTCGCTTTCGATATCACGGGATTGCCTCCTTCCCAGGATCAAGTCAAACGATATTCAAACAATCCATCACTCGACGTTTACAATAAAATTGTTGATGAACTTTTGGCAGACAAACATTATGGCGAACGGATGGCTTCCACCTGGCTGGATGTGGCCAGATATTCAGACACCTTTGGGTATCAGGTAGACCGTGATCGTTACGTATGGCCGTATCGTGACTGGGTAATCAATTCCTTCAATCAAAACCTGGCATATAACCAATTCGTAACCGAACAACTAGCTGGAGACTTGCTCGAGAATGCGACGGATTCTCAGCGAATCGCTACAACCTTTAACCGTCTGCATTCGCAAAAGGTGGAAGGGGGTTCGGTTCCCGAAGAATTTAGGACAGAATATGTCGCTGATCGCACGCACACTTTCGGAACTGCTTTCCTTGGGCTAACACTGGAGTGTTGTCGTTGCCATGACCATAAGTACGATCCCTTTACGCAAAAGGAATACTATCAGCTATTTGCGTATTTCAACAACATTGACGAAGCAGGTCTCTACTCTTACTTCACCACATCCACACCAACACCAACTCTCCGTATTCTCAGTGACGAACAAAAGAAACAGATTGACGTTGCGGAACAAACAATTGCAAAGGAAGTTACCAAGCTCCATAAGTTAGCTAACGCTGCAAATCCGGATTTTGAAAGATGGCTAGAAAAGCGCGAAGTAACTTCGGAAATCATTGGTCTCGATCAGGAACTCACATTTGAAGATGCTAAGACTGGTGCAAATAAAAGTGTCGAAGGAAAGGTCGGCAAGGGCATTGAATTAACCGGGGATGATGCGGTTGGATTATCGGTGGGGAATTACTCACGTAATACACCATTCACCGTCTCATTGTGGTTTAACACACCTGACATTAAAGAACGTGCTGTTGTGTTTCATCGGTCCCGAGCCTGGACCGACTCAGCCAGCCGGGGATATCAGATGCTGATTGAGGAGGGACATATCAGTGTGTCACTCATTCACTTTTGGCCCGGTAATTCAATCCGGGTACGCACTAGAAAAACACTTGCTCCCCAACAATGGCACCACCTCTCCATGGTCTATGATGGTTCAAGTGAGGCCAATGGTTTAAAGATCTATCTTAATGGCACACCGGCAGACACTGAAATTATCAAAGACAATTTATATAAAAACATCACCGGTAGCGGTGGAGATAATATTGCTATCGGGCAACGATTTCGGGATAAGGGATTCAAACAAGGGCTTATTGATGAATTCAAGGTCTTCAACCGCCAATTAAGTGCACTCGAATTGCAGCACGTCTTTGACGAGGAGACTCTACCAAATACGCTCGCCACTCGGGCGACCGAGCTGAATGCCGAGCAAAAACACGAACTCAAGCAATACTATCTCGATCTGTTTGATGAAGCATATGGAAACCAATTGGCCACCTTAAAGTCCGCACGTGAGCAGCGAAGCAAGCTCCTCGATGGAGCTCAGGAAATCATGGTCATGGAAGAAATGAAAACACGCCGTAAAACATTTCTGCTAAACCGTGGTGCCTACGATCAACCAACAGAATCGGTCGCGACCGCGACACCATCCATCTTTGGAGATTCCAGTGAGAATGGGAATCGACTTACACTTGCCCACTGGGTCACCAGTCCTCAGAACCCGTTGACGGCTCGCGTTTACGTAAATCGAATCTGGCAAATGATGCTCGGCAAGGGGTTGGTAAAAACGCCGGAAGATTTTGGTAGTCAGGGTGCGATCCCAACTCATCCGAAATTACTCGACTGGCTTTCAACCTCCTTTGTTGAAAGCGGCTGGGATACCAAAGCACTGATCAAACTAATCGCCAGTTCTTCCACCTACAGGCAATCTTCTCAAGCGTCAGCAGATGAACTGGTCACGGATCCGGAAAATGACTTGTTAACCCATGCCAATCGTTATCAATTACCTGCTGAAATGCTTCGTGATAACGCGCTTCTGGTAAGCGGCCTGCTGGTAGATAAGCAGGGAGGTCCCTCGGTTAAACCTTATGAGGTGGCCGAGTCATTCAAGCCGGTTGCACGTGGTAAGGGTGAACAACTATACCGACGTAGTCTTTATACCTACTGGCGGCGAACTGCTCCTGCCCCCGTCATGATGACACTGGATGCTGCTAAACGAGAAGTCTGTTCGGTAGCACGGGAAAGGACATCTAATCCACTGCACGCAATCGTATTATTAAACGATCCGCAATATGTTGAAGCGGCTCGTAAGATGGGTGAAAATCTGGTAAAAGCGTTTGGAAATGACCATCAGGCAGCTATGGCCAAAGCGTTTGAGCAACTCACCAGCCGAGTTGCAGAGGATGCGGAATTAGCCGTCATTTCAATTTCATTTCAGCAACAACTTGCCTACTTCAAGAAGTACCCGGATGAGGCAAATAAATTTCTCAGTACCGGCGATGCTCCACGTGACATGAACCTTCCTGCAGACCAAGTCGCAGCTATGGGGATGGTCATCAACCTATTACTGAACTATGACGAATGTGTCGTCCGACAATAACCAACCTCTGACAAACCTATGAACGCAACCACATCTCAACAATGCACCGGTTATGACAGCCCCTTTGGCCTTTCCCGCAGAAAGGTACTGCAAAGCTTTGGCATGGGACTAGGTAGTATTGCGTTAACTCAAATGGAATGTGCACGGATGCTCCACGCGCGGGATGGCATCTTAAAGGAAGTACATCATCAACCCAAAGCCAAACGAGTTATTTACCTATTCCAAAGTGGTGGTCCATCACAACTAGACTTGTTCGATTACCGCCCGGAACTCGAAAAGGTCCATGGCCAACAACTGCCGGATGAAATCAGAAAAGGGCAGCGTCTAACTGCTATGTCCGGTAATCAGGCTAGTTTGCCCATGGTCAAATCTCCGTTCAAATACTCCCAATCTGGTGAGAGCGGACAGTGGATTAGTGAAGTTCTTCCCAATATCGCCAACATTGCTGATGACATCTGCATCGTCCGTAGTATGCATACAGAGGCAATCAATCATGGTCCGGCAGTCACGCACATGCAAACAGGTTCGCAGTTTCCCGGGCGGCCAAGTATGGGAGCATGGCTCGATTATGGACTCGGGACTGAAAACGATGACTTACCAGCCTTCGTCGTTCTAGTTACGAAGAACAAAGGAGGGCAGCCTCTGCTTACACGATTGTGGGGAAGTGGCTTTCTGCCATCGCGTTTTCAAGGTACACGATTCCGTTCGGGACAGGACCCGGTGCTATACCTCAGTAACCCACAGGGCCTTAGTGCTGAGGCCCGTCGGCAAATGCTTGATCGACTCAAAGACCTGCACGAACTTAAGTTACAAAAACAGAGTCATCCGGATCTGGAATCACGTATTGCCCAATATGAACTGGCATTTCGTATGCAACAATCGATTCCTGAAGTAACAAACACAGCCGACGAACCTGAACACACCTTCAAACTCTATGGGGAAGCCGCCAAGAACCCCGGTTCCTATTCAGCGAACTGTTTACTTGCTCGGCGTTTAGCGGAACGCGGAGTTCGCTTCATTCAACTTTACCACCCCGGCTGGGATCAGCACGGTGGCTTGGTAGGAGGCCTGCGTAATCAGGCAAAAGAAACCGATCAGGCATCGGCTGCCTTGGTGACCGACCTAAAGCAACGTGGCTTATTAGATGACACACTAATTATTTGGGGTGGTGAATTTGGTCGTACAAATTACTGTCAGGGAAAACTCAATGGGGAGAACTTTGGCCGTGATCATCATCCGAGATGCTTCTCGCTTTGGATGGCCGGCGGTGGTATCAAAGGTGGAGTAACTCACGGAGAAACGGATCCGCTGGGGTACAATATTGCCAACAACGGCGTGCATGTACATGACTTCCATGCCACCATTCTGCATCTATTAGGAATTGACCACGAACGTTTAACTTATAAATATCAGGGACGAAGATTCCGCTTAACCGATGTACATGGCGAAGTTGTCAGCAACATTATTCGTTAAGTGACTTCAGAATCGACGACTGGCTCTTCAATTTCCCCAGCCCACTTCTTACGTTTACGACGGTTATGGAACTCTTTTAACTGTTGACCATTGTTTTGCATCAATTCATCCAGCTTCGCTTGAATCTTCATGTTCCCCTTAGACTCATGTGATTCGAGTACACAATTGAATTCAGGAAGCCTGTAAAGAAATGCTCCAATGACATCCTCATTGATTTCTGGAGCGTTGCGCCCCAAGCCAAGCTGTTCCAGCCAAAAACCATTCAGTTGCTGTTCATACTGCCCTTCCATTGGCATCGCCAAGTAAGGTTTTTTCAAATAGAGTGCCTCACTAATCAGGGTAAAGCCAGCCGTTGCAATCACTGCTTGACTGCTAGCCAGATCATCCAGAAATCCCTGTTTGCTCGGTAACTTGAAGGTTAAATTAGCGTCTTGATCACGACGGTCATAACCGTAAACAATGAATCTTTCATGCGTGAATTTCTTTAGCTGGCTAAGTAATGTATCGTATCCGCTGGTGAGGTAGACAAGGATATGTCCTTCATCACTTGGTTGCATGGCGATCACTTCATCACGAAGAATCGGTGGAAAGAGTAACGTTCTGTCATTCGTAACCTGGCCTTCATAGAAAGTCGTTACCAGCGATAGATCCGGCCGCGGAACCATCGCTCGAATAATTGATTTGGTCATCTTCTGATCAAACTGATGTCCCGGTGGACATTCGTAAGTCATATAACGCATACGATGTTGATTGTCGATCGTCATTAATGGGATATCGTAGTGGTGAGCCAGATAGGCTGTCATTGGTTCAAAATCTGTAATCACCACTTCTGGCTCAAAGATTTTGAACATCTCATTCCTTAAGGCGCGAAGTCTAAGCCAACCTTTCTTAAGACGTTTAACATTTTTGGTAACCGTCTTAATATTTGAAACTTTATTGTCAGCACTCGCGATCGCCAGTCCTTCAATCTCAAAAACATTGAATTCATCTTTTAGGTTTCGATAGCCACGGTCATAGCTGGCTAACCAAACTTCATGACCCAAACTTTCCAAATGCCTGGCCATTTGTTTTGAGCGAGAACTATGGCCTGAACCTTCACCAGAAAGTCCGTACAAAATTCTTGTCATCACATCTCCTTTCCAATAAAGCAAATTAATTAACTTCTTCCATATCGTACAAAACGACAAGCGTGTAACATGGGGGCTGCCCGAATCTTAACGAGTTTTTTACAATGCGTTCTTTCCTCTTCGCCTTCCTTTGCTCTTTAGTGCTTTGTCCTGCGATCTATGCCTCGGAGCCAGTTCAAACCGGAGTTATCCTGCATCGTAAATACAAGATGAAGGAAGTCGAGCGTGAAGTCCCATACACACTTTATCTCCCTAAAACTTATGATGGGACGAAGGAAACTCCTGTTCTATTCGCTTTGCATGGCCTCTTTAGCGATTGCTATCAGGTGATTCGCTATCCCGGAATGGTTCGAGCCGCTGAAAAAAATAATTTCATATTGGTAGCCCCAATGGGATACAACAATCAGGGTTGGTATGGGATGTACGGCAAAGAAAAACGCGGTGACAAACCAAAGAATCTGGGGGAGTTAAGTGAACGAGACGTCATCAATGTAATGACGATCATCCGAGAAGAATTTAACGTCGACGCTCAGCGAATTTATCTCTATGGGCATTCAATGGGAGGGGGAGGCAGTTTCCACCTCCTAAGCAAATATCCGGATCAATTTGCTGCCATTGCCACCGTTGCCCCAGCGTTTTTTGTTGCTGATCGTGGACAACGGCTTAAGAATACCAATAGTCCAATCATGATTATTCAGGGCACCAAAGACATCCTCGTCAACGTCAACGCGACTCGTTCACTGGTTAAGGAAATTAAACACTCTGAGAAAAGAGTCGATTACATCGAGCTCGAGGGAGCGGGACACTTACAACCAGCATGGAGTTACTGGGATGAAATCTTCAGCTTCTACCACGCGGCCAAGCTACCGAAAAAAGCTCCGCTACCGGTCTTTAAGTAACATTTACAACTAAGGCATCAATTCAGGAATACTAACGCTCTCTTCAACGAGCCTGCGGATTTGAGGCGGTATCCCGGAAACCAAGCGCATCTTACCTACATCAAACAACGTTTGCATGATCGTGCCCATTAGATGGGATGTGGTGTAGGGAGAGGTCATAGGCTGGGCTGCCTGGCGGTCAGATTGCCCAATCACTTGCCCCATATTTAGACCGCCTCCGGCAAATGCCAGAGTCCCCAGTTTAGCCCAGTGATCTCGCCCACCCTTCTTATTAACGCGAGGCGTACGACCAAAGTCACCAGTAATCACCAACAGTATCTTTTCACTTAATCCGCGCGCGGCAACATCATCCAGGAACGCCGATACCGCATGATCCATGGTCGTTCCCAACATAGCCATCCCTTGTTGCATCCCCGGATTATTACCGTCAGCGTGCATATCCCAACCAGCACTGTGAACTGTAACAAAGCCAGCCCCCGCTTCACAGAGTCGCCGAGCCATCAACATTTTGTGACCTAGCATTGAGGGGCGGAATTGTTTGAATCCAATTCTCATTTCGCTCGTATCATATTTTGCCAGTACTGCGGGGTCTTCCCGAGTAAGGTCAATCGCATCAACCGCTCCGCCCGTCAATAAATCTACCGCTTGCTGGTTGAATCGATCCACTCCCTGCACCTGACGAAGGCCATCTACCCGCCGTTTCCATGAATCCAATGACGTCAAAAGAGACCGACGATCATCAAAGCGTTGGGCCTGCAGAGTTAATTTCATATTGTTCAACGCAGAACTGTTACCGCCAGGCTCGAAAGGGGCATAGGATGCCCCCAGTTCCAATGGTCTTGAGCCTTTACGAACACGCGCCAGCTCTTTTCGATACTGGCCATCAATCTCAGGAGCGGTGAGTAAGCAGTTTGTTGGAATCCCCGTTTCGGGATGATTAGCTCCGCGTAATCGGGCATAAAGGGCCCCCATTCCAAATCCGGTCTTACCTCCTCCTGAAGGATCCGTACCCCCTGTTAGCACGTGCACATGAGCCTGCTCATGTGCCCCGACTGAATGATTATGGCTTCGAATAACACTCATTTGGCGAGCACGCCGAGCAAGCTTTTGCAACGTCGCCCCGAAAGTTACTCCAGGCAACGAAGTACTAACTTCCCCATTAACACTGCGGATTTCTGCCGGCGCAGCCATTTTAGGATCGAACGTTTCAATTTGGCTTGCTCCGCCTGACAAATACAACAACACGACTGATTTGTCTTTGACAAAGTTGACATTTTCGGCCCGGGCATGCAGTAACTGAGGCAACGTCAGGCTACCAAGCATTAACGAACCAATCTGAAGAAAGTCACGACGACTATCCTTCACATCCTGCTTTCCGTTACCTGTATAGATCCTAAGCATGCGTACTATTTCGAAAGGTCCATGGTAAGTCAAATTCAATACTATCGATCAGATCGTACTAAAGACGAGTCACTGGAACAACGGCTACTCTTCCAAACGAATGCTCGCACGACCACGAAGAATATCATCCCGAATACCGCTAACTAATGGAGGACAGCCATTCAGATCAATATTGTCGATACCTTTCTTAGCAATCGCAACTTTGTATGTCTCGTAAACATTGTAAACAACGCCCTGGCGGACTGCTGACATATTTTTGTACCAAGATTGCAACTCTTGTTTTTGCGCCGGTGAAAATTGCTGGCTCGCCAACTGATTCAATGTTTTCAGCATTTCCTGAACCAACACCGCACGTCTTCCATAAGCCAACGCTGTACGATCACTTACCTTAGGAACGTTTCCCTCTAGCAAATAATGAGTCGCTAGATCCATATTCATAGCCCAGTAGTGACTTCTTGCTCCATCAAGTAATAATGCAGAAAACGCAGCGGTCTCAACTTTGGTTAATTCTTCAAGATTATACGGACTTACGTTCGTCTGATATCCAATTTCGATCGAACCATGCTCAAGTCGCGCTAGTGCGATTAACCACCCAATACCCGAACGCTTATAAGCATTAGCATCATTGCCGGTTTCGTTTAACGATGACTGCCGGTATAAATTCGAGATATTTCTCAATCGAAGTGGTAATGAGGAATTCTGAACTTGAGAAAAACCAAACCTGCGGGATAGATTCGTATATATCACAAGTTCCGGCATATCAGAGATGATTTTGTTAAAAGCCCTTATTGATGCTTCATCGGCTTCTCTTACGAGCGGTACAAGATTATTCAATGCGTTAGCATACTCCTGATATCCAACAATCTGATAAGCATCACTTGGATCAGGCTCATCAAAATCAGCGCCAAAGACACTCACGGTGCCATGTACACGGTTCTGGCCTCAGTAAAAATAGTCCGATACGGCGGTGATCTTAACGGTTTTCTCATACTTCATTGATATACCGCCATTTTCCCAAGCCCAGGTATTTTCATGACGACGTGCCACATAAGGCGATCCCTGACTTGCTTCGTTCTTAAACGGATCTGTAGCTACAGGCCGGTTTCTTGGCATATTTAAAGCAAATCCAGCTGCCGGATTGTTTTTTACATAAGCACCTTTAAGCAAGCCATTGGCAACACTACCTTTGCCATAACGTCCCCGTATCCACCAGTGAATCCCGGTGAATAACCTTTCGGCGTCCCTAAACAATCGAGGGGCCTTCTGTTGAGCCTCCTTCACTGTACGATTTATCTGATCAATATCAGGCTCGTCTATCAATTGAAATAGACCTTGTCGCTGCTGTTCGACAAAGTCGTTAATAATTTTTAGATCCTGATCCATGGCGAAAACTGCCAGCAGTTGCTGCTGTAAGTCATTAGTTTCATCAATAATCCGCTTTGCCAGTCGAACGCGAGCAACACGTAAGGCCAGTTCAACTTCAACACGGCGCTTATTCTCAGCAAGAATCTGCTCTCGAGCCTCTAGAAAATTAAAGGACAGTCTTCCTCGATCAACGGGCTTGACGTTACCCGTACGCAAGGCATTTGCGACGGCTTGTGCTGCAAGTAATGATGTCCGATCAAGATTTAGTAAGTCATTTTTGTAGATATGAATTTTTAAAAGCGATTCTTCAAATTCTTTCAATGCGGATGGAAATTTCGCACCTTCGCGCATAATCGTCGGGCGTAATGCTCCGGTAATCATCTCCTGTACCTGCCCTTGAAAATAAGGGACCGTGAGAATTAGTTCTTTGCCTGTCGCCTGAGGTTTAAGTTGCTGGCCTTGAGTCAGGAGCGTGAAGCGGGAACGAGCCAAAATCGCACCCAGAGACTCGATATTCTGTTCATCCAAGTAGACATCTATTTCCTCAATTAGCGAACCACTAATCTTATTAGCAATCAACGCCCCTGAGAAAATAACCGTTTCAAGATTCCCGGTACGGTAAGCCGGAATCAAACGGTTATCGACTTCAAGCTTAACATCTCGGGGAATTGCTGCCTGCAAGGTGACTTGAAATCCAAATAGAAGAGCAGCAAACGTAATCATAGACCTACGCATTTTTCATCTTCCTCTGTCCTCATAATGAATCGCACATACTCAATCGTAAGCAACGAGTATGCTATCAAACAAATAAAAAATGCTTGATGTATTACAGAGCTATATAGATTTATCTAATGCGACTTCTTCTCGTCTGAGATATCTCTCAAACGAAATCTATTGCGCAGTACGACGTCACCATCGACATCATGAATGCTTAGTGATATCTGAGGATTTCGACTTCGCCAATCAACGGAAATAGAACCAAAATTCACCTCAGGATAGTGTTCTTCGACACTCCGATAACGATTGGGTTCTCCGGCGTTTCCTCCTCCGCTGGGAGCATTGAGACTCGAAGAGGTAATGTCATAAATATCGAGTGCCGAGTTCCCCTCGCCAACAGAAAGCTTCGAAATCTCTGCCAAGTGCCGATCACCAGACAAGACAATCGAACGACCACCACTATCTTTGATAAGATCAATCAGACGTTGCCGTTCCAGCGGCATATTTTGCCAGTACTCCCAGCCATGCTCAGACGGAATAAATTGCACGCTGGAAGCAATAATTCTTAGCTCAGCCGGAACCTGCATTTGCTCCTCCAACCACCCCCATTGCTGCTTACCAAGCATTGTAGCCGATGAATCATTATCTTCCGCATAAGGTCCTCTGGGACCCTCGGATACCGGACGCATCTCACTTTCCAACTTTCTAAGTGGTGAACGATGATACCTTGTATCAAGCAGAATAATCTGTATTCTTTTTCCCACCGGGCCAAATACATGAGCGTCATATACGCCCTGATGAATCCGACTCCCTGCTCCATCGGGCACCTGAAAGAAGTCATTGAACGCTATTTGAGATTCGACTTTAGAAACAAACTCAGCACCACCATCATTCACACCGTAATCATGGTCATCCCAGGTAGCTAAGATTCTGGTTTGCTTTCGCAATGCTTGAAACCCTGGTTCCGCGCCAAGGAGTGCATACTTCTGACGCAATACATCTACATCTTCTGAATCGCCGTAGATATTGTCGCCAATCATAAGAAACAGATCGGAGTTCTTGGCGATGATGGAATTCCAAATCGGCTGAGGCCGGCCTTGTTTACAACAGGAACCAAAAGTGATGAGAGAAAGAGGCTCACAACCAGTCAATTCTTTAATCTGCACATTTCGAAACCGATAGGACATTCCTTTTTCGCCATGATGTTGCAGTGCAATAAATCCTTCTGAAGTTACGGCGTCACGGGTCGAGACCGTTGTCATACCATTAACACGAATCTCAATCTGGTCATCGACGGCTTTAATGAAATACTTGTTCCATTGCCCGTTTTTAAAGGCGGCCTGAGCCTCAGCGTTACCTTTTAAAGGAACTAGCCAACCGCGACGACCTTCTTCATAGAATCCACCCGCCCATTGGCGGTCCGATGTGTCTACTTCCGCCTGATATCCCCACAAACGATTACGTCGATAGTGACTACGGAATTGGATGCCACTATTTCCGCCCACAGGAACAAACACTTCGGCTTCCAGTTCAAAATCTTTATATGACTTATTACTGACCAGGAAAAATTTCTTATCGCTGGTTAACACGATTTCCTCATCGACAACACTTGCTTCACCCCAATCGAAAGGATTGTGCCATCCCACGAGTGAATGACCATTAAACAACGGACGCCAAGAATCGTTGGATCCGGCTTCGACGGTTTGAGCAAACGTCATAAAGCAGATCGTTAAAGTGACAAGCGACAGTTTCAACATACGACTCCTGCAATATGCTTGAGAAAAAAATGATTGTTATTTATCTTCAGCTTCCGAAACAAGTTTCTCGATCAGCTTATAGATTTCTTCTTTGTTATGGCCACCGGCGCTTCGCATTTGCACAACACCTTGGGCATCGATCACATAAAGGACCGGCCATTTTTCAACAGCCCATTGGGTAGAAATATCTCCAAAGCGACTTCCACCATTCCAAAAACTTCTCCAGGTTATTTTTTGGGCCAGCTCAACTTTACGCGCATAAATACGATCTGTATCACTATTGACTCCGAGCAATTGGAATGGTCGCCCTTCCATTTCTTTAACTAACGCACGGTTAAACGGCAGCAACATCCGACATGCCACACACCAATCTCCCCAAAAGTCTAACAACACAACTTTGCCTCTGTAGTCAGACAGTTTTATCGGCTTCCCGGCAATATCTTCACCGATAATCTCAGGAGCGATGCCCCCTACGCTCAAATGTTCAATCTTAAACTTCTCTCGCCCTGCCAACTCTGACAACTGACCTTTGTAAGTGCGCACTTGCGGATACTTCTCCACAGCGACCGCATACTGTTTCAAAGCATCTTTACGTAGTTCCGAAAGATCGACCGTTTGCAAATGCTCCGTCAAATTTACACCATAAAAAAGTTTAAACTTATCAAGACTATCTGGATTCGCTCGTATCTCTCTGGCAATTTCAGCCTGACGAACTAGATAATTTCCTAATCGAAAATGTGCTCGCCCAACAGGCGAAGGATTTTTATTGTCCTTAATAACTTTGCGGTAGAATGCATCAACTTTTAACGACGGGTTATTACCAATGTGCAGGTACAACTGTCCAATCTCGGGTTGTGCTGCATGGGCACTGATTAAAATAGAAATCGCGCGATCCG
>NZVJ01000002.1 GCA_002701455.1 Rhodospirillaceae bacterium | reverse complement strand
TTTGTCCCCTCGATATTCGATGAAATCTTCCTGCGGCCTGATTTGCTGCAGGCGGACGGACTACACCCCAATGAGGCAGCGCAACACGTGATAGCAGATCGAATACTTCCTGTCCTTAAGACCCTAATCGACTGAGCGTCCAGCACTTGTGAAACGCTGTCCAACCACCCGCTCCTCTTGAATCAGGGAAAGATGGTCTCTGTGAGCCCTCTCAGGGTTCGTCGGTACCGATTGCTTCCTTTCTTCGGGACACATAGTCCTCAAGGGACTCCAGTATCCCCGGATCGAGCTCGGGGGCTTGGTGCTCCGCCAGTATCGACTGCCAGAGGGTGGTGGCTCTTTCCGTCGCGCTCTGTGCTCCTGCGGCCTGCCAGTTCTCGTTGTTCTGCCAGTCACTCACCAACGGTGCATAAAAGGCGGTTTCGTAACGGGCCATCGTGTGGTCGGTCCCGAAGAAATGCCCTCCGGGATCCACGTCCCGAATAGCCTGCACGCCCATCTCATCCTCCGAGCAATCAATGGGAGACAGCATGTGCGCGAGGTGTTGAAGAATCTCTATATCAAGGATGAACTTCTCATAGGACGCCACGAGTCCTCCCTCCAGCCACCCTGCGGCGTGGTACACCACGTTGCCGTGGCCCATGACCGCACCCCATAGCGCCATCTGTGTCTCATAGGTACTCTGCGCATCGACCACATTGGACGCATTGCACGCACTCGTCCGATACGGCAAGCCATAGCGTCTGGCCAATTGACCCCCGGCAAGATTTGCTTTTGCGTTTTCGGGTGTGCCAAAGGCGGGAGCACCGGAGCGCATATCAACATTGGACGTAAACCCCCCGTAAACGACCGGACTGCCGGGATGGAACAACTGGATCATAGCGATTCCAAAAAGCGCCTCTGCGTTCTGTTGCACAAGCCCTGCCGCCATGGTGACCGGCGTCATGGCCCCAAGCAGAGTAAACGGCGTCACGATGACCGCTTGGCCGAGTTCTGCTAGTGCGAGCGCTCCATCGGACATCGCCTCGTCGAGCTTGCGAGGCGAATTCACGTTGATATTGCCAATGAGCCCGGGATGTGTCCGCATCTCATCCAAGCTGATCCCGCGGGCCAAGGCGAGCATCTGGGCCGCATCCTTGACCCGTCCTGCCCCAATTGGGATCGCCGAAAAAATCTTGTCTGTCAGGGAGAGGTTTGCAAGATAGCAGTCCAGATGCCGTGTCGTTGGAGGCAGGTCTGTGGTCGCAACCGTCTGATTGCCGAATAGGCCTATCACGTTGAAGTGCTGACCGAGACTCAACAACTTCTTGTAATCCGCAAAGTTTCCCGCGCGACGTCCGTTGACGCAATCATGTACGTTGGGGGGCCCTGACACCATCCCGAAATAGCTCTGGTTGCCGCCCAACTGAAGAGCTCGCTCCGGGTTACGTGGAGTCAGGGTAAACGCGCTTGGTGCGCGGCTAACCAACTCAACGATCATGTCCGGATCGGTCAGCACCACGTCGCGATCCTCGAGCACCTTCGCCCCTTCTTTTTCAAAAGCACGGCGGACCCGCTCGCTCATGACCTCAATGCCGCCATCGCGCAAGAGGTCCAGTGACGCCTGATGAACGGCTTCGAGCTGTTCTTCGGTTAACGGATCAAGGGGGGGATATGAATTGATCAGCGGGCCAAACGCTAATTGCGAAACCTTGGATGAGCCCGTCCGAGCGGCTTTGCGATCCTCGCGGGCACGTTTGCGGCCGCTTCGTCCCGATCGCGCCGGTGATGGAGCCTCAGACATGCTTCAGGATTCCATTGTATCCAGAACACCCATCCTCTAAGCATGACAAAGCGCCCGGCCATAGGCCAGAGGGAAAGCGTCGAATGCAGTCGAATGAGCGACCCGGCCCCAGGCCGGGCAGCTCACCTTAGATCTTCAAGGTTACCCAAGCACTGCCCGTGTGGCGTCAGCCAGAATCTCCGGGATCTGATCCAGCGTATTTTCGTCGGTGACGATGGGCGGGGCAACGCAGTACACATCACCCCGAACACGGGAGAACATGCCCCGCTTTACCGTTTCATTATGGATCTTCGGGCCAATGGCCTCACCCGCATCAAAAAGCGTCTTATTTGCCTTGTCTTTGACGAACTCGACGCCACACATCATTCCGAGTCCGCGAACATCTCCCACGTGCGGATGGTCGGCGAGCGCCTCTTTGAGTTTCACCAGCAGGCGTTGTCCTTTTGTCCTGGCTTGTTCGAGGAACGACTCGCGTTCGATGATGTCGAGCATAGCCAGTGCGACAGCGCAGCCCACCGGGTGGGAACTGTAGGTGTAAGCATGCATCCAGGGAGAGCCGCTTTGGTTCATTACATCGGCAATCTCATCACTGATCCCAATTCCGCCAAGGGGGAAATAGCCTGACGTCACTGCTTTCGCGAACTGAATCAAATCAGGCTGTACACCCCAATGTTCGAGTCCGAACATCTTGCCAGTGCGGCCGAAGCCGGTGATGACCTCGTCAGAGACCAAGAGAACCTCGTACTTATCGCAGATCTCCCGAATACGGGGGAAGTAATCATCTTGCGGAACGATCACTCCGCCAGCACCCTGTACGGGTTCCGCTATAAACATGGCGACCGTTTCCGGCCCCTCTTCGAGGATTTTCTTCTCAAGCTCATCGGCGGCTGCAATCCCCTGACTTTCCGCACCTTCCGGCGCCTCATAAAGATACGGATAAGGGCTGGGAATGTGGACAAATCCGGGAATGCGCGGCTCAAACATGCCCCAATAGGGTGCGATACCGGTCGCGCACATGGCCGCAAAGGTTACCCCGTGGTAGCCCCAGATCCTGGAAATGACCTTGGTTTTTTCCGGCTTGCCTTTTACTTTCCAGTAGTAGCGGGCCATCTTGATGTTACTGTCGGTTGACTCGCCGCCGCCTGATGTCAGGTAGAAGTGATTGATGTTTGGATAGGTCACGTCTGCCAGACGCTCTGCAAGCTCAATCGCACGCGGATTCGTGCTCCCGGTGTAGCCCGAGGCAAATCCCATCTCCCGCATCTGCTTCGAAGCAGCGTCGGCAAGCTCATGCCGGCCATTACCTGCGGTGTTGTTCCACAGGCCCGACAGGCAGTCGATAAAGCGATTGCCGTCGGCATCGATCAGATAGGCGCCTTCTCCCCCCGTCCAAACCCGCGCCGAAGCATGGGCAGCCGGGTTGTGCAGCGGATGAACCAGATGCGTTGCATCGCGATCGACCCATTCTTGCTGCTGCTGATGCTCCTCTTGTTGCTGTGCCATTTTCTTTCCTTAAGTTTTTGGTTGCTCTGCCTGTCGCTTTGAACAGACACCTAGGTCATATCTGAAGGGACACTCAGGGGTCTGCGTTAGCCATCGGATTGTTGGGATGCCGGGTCCACTGTAGTTTCTCTGCAGGACTCACCATCTGACCCGTACGCACATCCACTTCATTCTCCAATTTGCGCAACGTCAGGCAATTCTCCACAGGGCAGACGGTGACACAGAGGTTGCAGCCGACACACTCCTCCTCGTTAACCTCGTAACGCCGTTCACCGTTGTGCCGCGCGTAAATGGCCTGATGCGACGTATCTTCGCACACAATATGACAGCGGCCGCACTTGATACACAAATCCTGATCGATCTGCGCCTTCACGGTGTAGTTGAGATTCAGATGCTGCCAATCTGTGAGGGAAGGAATGGCCTGTCCCACAAGATCTGACACCGACGCAAAACCTTTTTCTTGCATGAACCGGCTCAGCCCATCGATCATATCGTCGACGATCTTGAATCCGTGCGTCATCGCGGCCGTACAGACTTGCACGTTACCCGCACCCAGCAACAAAAACTCAGCGGCGTCCCGCCAATTGCTGATGCCGCCGATTGCTGAAATAGGCAGATCCTCACACTCCGGATCGCGCCCAAGATCAGACACCATGTGAAGCGCGATCGGCTTGACTGCGGGCCCACAGTAACCGCCGTGGGTACCCATGGCGTCAATCGTTGGATTGATGCTGAGCGAATCAAGATCCACCGACATCACGGAGTTAATGGTATTGATCAGCGAAACCGCGTCTGCACCTCCCTTTTTTGCCGCCTGGGCCGGTTGACGAATATTGGTGACGTTCGGGGTGAGTTTGACTATGACAGGAAGTCGCGAATATTCCTTGCACCAGGCTGTCACCATCTCGACGTAGTCGGGCACCTGGCCTACTGCGGCTCCCATGCCGCGTTCCGACATGCCATGGGGGCAGCCAAAATTAAGTTCGAGTCCATCGGCTCCGGTGTCTTCCACCTGACTCAATATCGACTTCCACGCGGCCTCCTGACAGGGCACCATTAATGACACCACCAGGGCACGATCCGGCCAATCCTTCTTGACTTGGGCGATCTCCTGAAGATTCAGCTCCAAAGGCCGGTCCGTAATCAGTTCGATGTTGTTGAAGCCGATCACACTCCGGTCCTTGCCATGCAGGGCTTCATAGCGAGGCCCACTTACGTTGACAATGGGTGGGCCTGCTTCTCCAAGCGTTTTCCAGACCACGCCGCCCCAACCGGCTTCAAAAGCGCGATTGACGTTATAGGCCTTGTCTGTCGGAGGCGCGGAGGCCAGCCAGAATGGGTTCGGGGATTCGATCCCTGCAAAATTACTTTTGAGATCGTTCATGGTTATCTCCTCTTCTCTGAGATCACTCTGTGCTCTTTGCTGTATTCGTGTTTCCCAAATGCGGCGGGTCTATTCAGGCTTCGTTCTCGGGCGCCCGGCAGGGTCAGCCGGCTTAAAGTGAAAGCGCCCGATGAATGCTGTTTGCCGCCACCTTGCCGTCCTGGACTGCGCTGACGGTCAGATCATCACCGCCGGCGATACAGTCCCCGCCAGCCCAGATTCCGGAGCAGGAAGTCCGGCGTTCCTCGTCTACTACCAGTCGTCCGCTCGCCACTTCAAACAGGCCGGCGGATTCGGCTCTTTCAAGATGTGACCCCTGTCCTATCGCCTTTAACACCATGTCCGCCGGTATCACGAACTTCTCTCCCGCCTCCGTATCACCACTCGGTTGAAATTCGACCCCCGCCGCCCGGCCGTCCTCAAGGATCACGGCACCGGGCTGTGCCCAATACCGGATCGAGACGCCTCTGATCTTCGCGAACTCCTGCTCGACAATACTGGCCTTCATAGCGTCTGCACCCCTGCGGTAGGCGATGGTGACCTCTTCCGCGCCGAGTAATTTGGCCTGGACTGCTGCATCAATGGCGGTCATTCCCCCTCCGATGACGACCACGCGCCGACCGACCGGAACCGCCGACAGCTGGTCTGCCTGCCGTAGTCCGTCTATGAATGCAACCGCGTCAGCAACACCCTCTGCTTCCTCTCCGGGAATCCCAAGCATATTGCCTCCACCCAGGCCAATCCCCAGAAACACGGCATCATGACGCTTCTGAAGTTCCTGAACAGTGACATCCCTACCTAAAATCACGTCGTGGACAATCTCGATACCGCCGAGCGAGGTAATGAACTCTGTCTCTCTCTGCGCGAATCCATTCAGCATCTTGTACGCGGCAAGACCATACTCGTTCAGACCGCCTGACTTGGACCTGGCCTCATAGACCACGACATTGTGTCCGAGCACCGACAGACGGTGCGCACAAGAAAGGCCCGCGGGGCCCGCCCCCACGACTCCAATTGACTTGCCAGTCTGCTCGCTGCGTGAGAAAAATTCTGTTCCTTCCTGAAGCGCCTCATCGACTGCAAAGCGCTGCAGCAATCCGATCGTCACCGGCCGATCATCTCCATGATTTCGGACGCAGACCCCCTCGCACAAGGTCTCTACCGGGCAGGCTCTTGCGCAGGTCCCGCCCATGATGTTCTCCTCGAGAATAAGGCCCGCGGCACCGACAGCGTTGCCGTTGGCAATCATGCGAATAAATCCCGGGATATCGATTCCGGTCGGACACGCCTCGGTACACGGCGCATCAAAGCAGAAATAGCACCGCTCGGCTTCGACGCGCGCCGCGTTTTCCTCGAGAGGCATATGCATCTCACAGAAATTACTCTGGCACTCGGCTTCATTCAGCCGCTCGGCAGCGATGCCCGATGGCCCGTTATGCGCTGTCGTAATCAATTCCACTTTTTCATCCTTCCCGCTAATCGTTCCAACTAACTTCTATTTCTCCAAAGACCCTGCCGGCGGTGCTCGCCGTTCGAGTCGTGAAATCGGGCACAGCAGGCTGGCCCCGGATTCGCCCGAATCCGGGGCCCCTGCCTTTACCCTATAGCTAGAGCTTTACAGACAGCCCGGCTTGGCCTAAAAGGCCGCGTCCCAAACCGCGTGAGACCAGGCGCCTGAAGGCGCTTTCGAGATGACAGGGTCAGAGCCGCCACTCATCAGGGTCACTACGGTACGCTCGTAGTCACCTTCGGCGAGCTTGCCGCCGCCCGCCGTGAGCTTGTTGATCTCACCCATCATCCGACGCTGGTGTTTTTCAGTCTGGGCACCGGTCTCGTCGTTCTCCAACACGATGTCCGCCGCCGCATCACCGTTCTCCCGGGCCCAGGCCCAGCCTTTCATAGAGGCCCGAACAAAGCGAGCCATCTTATCGACGAACGCCGGGTCCTTAAGGTTGTCTTCCAGGACATACAGCCCGTCCTCAAGCGTTGCGACACCTTGGTCTTCGTACTTGAAAGTGACCAATTCGTCGGCGCCAAGACCAGCATCGATAATCTGCCAGTACTCATTGTAGGTCATGGTCGAGACACAATCCGCTTGCTTCTGGAGAATAGGGTCGACGTTAAAGCCCTGCTTCAAGACTGTCACACCCTGTGAGCTGCCATCAGTCGGGACCCCCAGCTGGCTCATCCAACTCAGGAACGGATATTCATTCCCATAAAACCATACGCCCAGGGTTCGGCCAGGGAAATCGGATGGTGTTTTAACGCCGCTGTCCTTGCGGCAGGTCAGCATCATGCCGGAACGCTTAAACGGCTGCGCGATATTCACCAGCGGCAAACCTTTTTCGCGCGATGCCAAGGCCGAAGGCATCCAGTCAATGATGACGTCTGCACCACCGCCCGCGATCACCTGCGGAGGCGCCACGTCTGGCCCGCCGGGCTTGATCGTGACATCAAGTCCTTCTTCTTTGTAAAAACCCTTGTCTTTCGCGACGAAATAGCCGGCGAACTGCGCCTGTGTCACCCACTTCAACTGCAGGGTGACCTTATCGGCCGCCAGGGTCACGGAACTGGCCATACCCATTGCCGCTGCCAGGATGAGGGTCGTAATGTTGCGTCTCATAGTTAACCTCCTCTGTTTGGTTGAACGTGCCCCTAGGGGCGTTTTTACGACGGTTTCCGGAACGAGGGGTGCCAAAATGTCGCCCGTCTTTCCGCTACCGCCAGTAAACCATAGAACACTGATCCAGACACTGCCGCCAGCGCGATTGATGCCCAAACCATCTCCATATTCATCCTCCCGACCTCAGTCGAGATGCGAAATCCCATCCCGACGATGGGTGTACCGAAAAATTCTGCAACAATGGCCCCGATCAGGGCCAGAGCCGAGTTGATCTTGAGTGCATTGAAAATAAACGGCAGTGCGGTCGGCAACCTCACCTGCAGGAAGGACTGCCAGTAGCTCGCTCCAATAGCGCGCATCAGATCCAATTCCATAGCTCCGGCGCTCCGAAGCCCGCTCATGGTATTCACCAGCATAGGGAAAAAGGTCATGATGACGACGACCGCGGCTTTACTCTGCCAGTCAAATCCAAACCACATCACCATAATCGGGGCGATCCCGATAATGGGGATCGCGCTGACCAGATTGCCCACGGGCAATAATCCCCGCCCCAGAAACCCCCACCGGTCCGCGGCCAAGGCAGCGGCGAATCCAGCAAGATTGCCTATAACAAACCCGGGAATCACAGCGCGCACCACGGTCTGCTGGAAATCTGCAGCGAGAATGTTCAACGATCCGCTGATGGCATCACCTACGAGACCCGGTGAAGGCAGCAATACCCGCGGAATTCCGAATCCGATAGTCACTAGCTCCCACACGGCCAAAAACCAGGCGCCGAAGATCCCAGGGACGATGATGCGGAACATCATTTGCAGCCACACTGCCTTGGGCTTAGCCTGACTGAATCGCTGCATCACGTGCCAGACGGCAAACCCTAAGGAGATCACCAGCAACCAGAATCCCATCTTTGCAGACCCGCTGATCGGCTCCAAATGCACAAGGCTAAGCGCGCCCAAAAGCGCTGAGCCCAGTAGCGCCAACTGAGCTGCGCGACTCCATAGCGATGAAGTCGAGCCCAAAAGAGAAAGGACCAGAACGCCTGCAAGCGCCCCGGCTGTAAGCCAAACTCCCGCGAGGTCAATCCATTTCACCTCAGGCGCAGGCGAGCCAAAAAATGCCAGCAGGAGGAACAAGCCCCCCGCCAATACCGATCCAGGGACTTTTCTTGAACCCACGTTCATACCGCCACCGCCTGGCCGCCGTTTAGTTTGCGCAGCGCTATTCTTTCCAAACGCCCGACCGCCGTTACTAATAGCGCTGATACGACCGAAGCGACTATCAGCGCTGACCAGATCATCGTAATCTGACCATAGTAGGAGCCGGTAAGAAGACGGGCCCCAAGTCCTCCCTGCCCACCTGTCGGTAACTCTGCAACGATGGCGCCAACAACACTCAACGCAATGGCCACCTTAAGCGACGCAAACAGAAATGGAATCGAAGCCGGCAAACGCAGCTTGAAAAAGATTTGGGTCGGGCTGGCCGAGTAGGTGCGCATCTGATCTATGAGGATGGGCTCGGGCGATCGAAGCCCCTTCACCATGCCGACCACGACCGGGAAGAAGCACAGGTACATAGAGATCACCGACTTCGGGAAAAGCCCTGTAATGCCGATTGAGCCCAGCACCACGATGATCATCGGTGCCAACGCCAGGATGGGCACCGTTTGAGACGCAATAATCCAGGGCATCAGACTTCGATCAAGCGTGGTGACATAGACAATCCCGATAGCGAGCGCGATGCCGAGAAGCGTCCCGAGTGCGAATCCCAAGAGCGACGATGACAAGGTGATTCCGGCGTGATACACCAAACTGCGTTTTGAAGTCACCCGCTTGTCGATAACGGTTTTTTTGAGCTCAACACCCACCTGGTGCGGAGCGGGTAACACGGGCCGCTCCATCTTCCAGGCATCTTGCGCCAGTCGACTGATATCCCAATCGACTCCCTTTTTTTGATAGCGATCAATCAACTGCGTGCTGTTGAGATAAACAGCTCCCGCGTACCAGATCACAATCAGGCTCGCCACTACGGTCAGCACCGGCAAGAATGTCCCCTGATGCACCAGACGATTAATCATCGTCATAACTGTGCCCCGCCTTCAGGCCCTCTCGTACCCGGTGGGCGATCTCAAGAAATTCGGGCGTCTCACGGATATCCAAAGTCCGCTCCCCGGGGAGATTGCACGAAATGTCGTCGATCACCTGTCCGGGCCTTGGAGACATGACCACAACGCGAGACGAGAGAAATACCGCCTCCGGAATGGAGTGGGTCACAAAAACGACCGTTTTCCCTGTCTTTCGCCAGAGTTCCAGGAGTTGCTGATTCAGGTGATCCCGGGTGATTTCGTCCAGCGCCCCGAAGGGCTCATCCATCAGCAACAACTCGGGCTCGACGCTGAGCGCCCGGGCGATGGAGACGCGTTGCTGCATGCCGCCCGATAGTTGCCAGGGATATTTGTTCTCAAAGCCGCCAAGATTTACCAGATCAAGATATTGTGCACACCGCGCTTCACGCTCCGGCCGCGAGACACCCATGATCTCGAGCGGCAGCATCACGTTGCGACGAACCGTCCTCCACGGGTACAACGCTGGCGCCTGAAAGACATAGCCGTATGCCCTGCTCTCCCGGGCTTCACGCGGACTGACACCATTGACCTGGATCTCCCCGCCAGTATGTGTCTCGAGATCGGCAATCACCCTGAGCAGAGTCGTTTTGCCGCAGCCCGAGGGGCCGATCAACGAGATGAACTCACCCGGCGCAATATCCAGGTTGATATTCGAAAGCGCATGGACCGGCCCATCGTCCGTGCTGAATTCCAGCGACAGATTGGCGGTGTGTACGACCGCAGAGCCCGGTTGCACTGTCTGAGTCATCGAAGCAGTCCGCTGTCCCGGCTAACCGGCGGCGTGGCCGGCTTTGGACAGCATGGCACGGAACATGACGTTCGCTCCGGCAGTGGACCACTCCGGTTCGATGTCCTCTATTTCGTTGTGGCTGATGCCGTCGATACAGGGAATAAACACCATTGAAGTCGGCGCAGCATGAGCGATGAAACAGGCGTCATGGCCGGCACCGGTAACAATCTTTCGGGCGCTATATCCGCAGGACTGGGCTGCGCCGTCTACGGCCTCGACGCAACTCTGATCAAACGGCACCGGCGCGTAATAAAAGATCTGCTCGAGATCAGACGATAAACCCCCCTCAGAGGCAATCCGCTCTACGCCGTCGCGGATGGCCTGATCCATTTTTGACAGGACTGCATCGTCGGGATGGCGGATATCGATCGTCAGGAAAACCCGTCCGGGGATAACATTCCGCGAGTTCGGGTGAACATTCACCATGCCGACTGTTGCACACGCCAATGGGGCGTGGGCAAGGCCGGTCTCGTTGACGAGGCTGATGACTCTTGCCGCCCCCAGTAACGCGTCCTGGCGACGATCCATCGGCGTCGGCCCTGCGTGTGATTCCTTGCCAGTCAGTTCAAGTTCATACCAACGTTGCCCCTGGGCATCGGTCACGACACCGATCTCAATACCCTCTTCCACCAGGATAGGCCCTTGTTCAATATGGGCTTCGAAATAGGCATGCAGTGGCCGACCCATTGGTTCATCACCGGCATAACCGATTCGCTCCAACTCCTCGCCCATCGTCTTGCCTTCTTCGTCCGCGCGAGACAGCCCATACTCCAGGTCATAAATGCCGGCGAAAACACCCGACGCCACCATGGCTGGCGCGAAACGACTGCCTTCCTCGTTAGTCCAACACGCTGCCTCGACCGGATGCCGGGTCTGAATGCCATGATCATTCAGGCTGCGAATCACCTCCAGTCCGGTCAGCACCCCATAAACGCCATCAAACCGTCCGCCGGTAGGCTGGGTATCAAGGTGACTTCCCGCAACAACGGGCGGCAAATCGGGGTCGGTACCCGGCCGGCGCGCAAAGATATTGCCCATTTTGTCGACAGAGATAGTGCAGCCCGCATCGCGGCACCACTCGACAAAAAGATCCCGCGCCTCGCGGTCAAGATCGGTTAGGGCCAGCCGGCAGGATCCCCCTTTATCAGTAGGCCCTATTTTGGCCATCTCCATTATCGAATCCCACAGGCGCCCCCCGTTAATCATCGGCTCATCACCCATGCTTCCTCTCTCCTCTGTCTGTTTCTTTCGTTTGTTAACTGAGTTGTCGGTCAGTTTAAATCTGTTAAAGACCCGTAGGTCTCTGGCCGACGGTCGCGGAAAAACTGCCACGTATCTCTGACTTGTCGCACCATATCCATATCCATCTCATGGATCAAAAGCTCGTCCTGATCCGGGCTTGCCTGGGCTTCGATCTGACCTCTTGGGTTTACGAAGTAGCTCGAACCGTAGAACTCGCCAATATTCCAGGGGGCTTCAGTTCCCACCCGGTTAATTGCCGCAATGAAAACACCATTGGCGGCCGCTGAAGCCGGCTGCTCTAACTCCCAGAGATACTGCGATAGGCCGGCTACGGTAGCCGATGGGTTATAGATAATCTCCGCTCCCGCAAGGGCTAACGCCCGCCAACCCTCGGGAAAATGCCGGTCATAACAGATATAAACGCCAATCCGGCCATAGGCGGTGTTGAATACCGGCCAATCGGAAGCGCCCGGCTTAAAGCTGCACGGATGATCCTCTCCCGTTGACGCTCTCCTACGCCTGGGTTGCTGGTGGTGGCCCCAATCCGGTCTAACCGAGCGGGTTCATTGGCATGACGC
>NZVJ01000001.1 GCA_002701455.1 Rhodospirillaceae bacterium | reverse complement strand
TACCTGCCCCAAAAAGCAAAATTGACGGCATATAGGTTGTTTGAAAGACTGCTTTGAAAAAACAAATTTTTGACTCAGCAACATCACAATTCGATAAAGGAATACAAAGTTCTGGAAACACTACTACAGGCGAACTGTAAACGACCCCTGAAATTTTAAAGGATCCATCACCATAACTTTCTATTAGCTGACGATCTTTCGAGACAAGAGGCGTTACATCCATTAATTTACTTCACCTTTCATCTTCTGGTACCTGTAATCCACTATAATCGCCTTCCCCTCTTTTCAACTTGACGTAAAGCAGGATAGGGACCGCTATAAATATGGATGAGTAAGTGCCTATACATACCCCCCAAATCATAGCAAGAGCAAAATCAGCTAGAACCTCACCACCAAAAAAGTAAATTGAACATAGCGCAAGTAGGGTAGTAACCGACGTCATCATGGTTCGAGACAAAGTTTCATTAATCGACATATTAAATACTTCAGACAGTTCTAATTGTCTGTATTTTCGAAGATTTTCCCTGACTCTGTCATAAACAACCACCGTGTCATTTATTGAATACCCTGCTATAGTAAGTATAGCAGCTACAGTCGCAAGGTTAAATTCATATTGCAGGAGTGCAAATAAGCCAATAGTACTAAAAATATCATGAGATAGAGCAACAATAGCACCTAAACTAAATTGCCACTCAAATCTCAGCCAAATATAGATTAGAATAGATAAGAGTGCTAAACAGACTGCTATAATTCCTGCCTCTTTTAATTCAGCTCCTACAGTTGGTCCTACAAATTCGGTTCTTCGATAATCAAATATATCCCCGAGACGATCCTTGACCTTTTTAATGGCCGCCATCTGTTCTTTTTCTGCACCATCCTGCCTCTGAATCCTTATTAGAGCATCAGTTTTTTTGCCAAATTCTTGGATACTCACTTCACCAAGCCCCAAAGTGGATAATTTATCTCTTATTTGAGGAATATTCACTTCGCCCGAGCCACGAATTTCCATTAAGATACCTCCCCGGAAGTCAATACCGAAGTTTAATCCTAGCGAAGTTAAACAAAATACTGAGGATAAAAGAATGATCGCCGATAATGCAAACGCTAATCGTCGCTTATCTACAAAACGTATTTTTGTTCCGGCGGGTACAAAACGAACAGGTTTGAGCATTAAAAATCCAATACACTCAAATGGGGACAGAATTTGGTCGCTTTCCTCGCAACCATAAAACAATCAAAAATCTTGTTAACATAATTGACGTGAACATAGACGTAAGAATTCCTATAGCCAACGTCACTGCAAACCCTTTTATCGGGCCAGAGCCAAACGAATAAAGACATATCGCAGCGAACAAGGTGGTTAAATTTGAATCAATAATGGTGGTAAGCGCGCGTTTATAACCTGCGTCAATTGCTGATATCGGCGTGCGGCCCAAAAGAACTTCTTCTCTGATACGCTCAAAAATAAGTACATTTGCGTCGACGGCCATTCCAATTGTAAGGACAATACCAGCAATTCCAGGGAGTGTCAGAGTGGCTTGAAGCGCTGATAATGCTCCTAAAATTATTACAATATTAAAAAACAAAGCTACATTGGCGAATATTCCAAATAGGCCATAAGCTATAACCATAAAGACGATGACAAGACATAAGCCGATAACACTTGCCAATTTTCCTGCCTCTATAGAATCAAAACCTAAGCCTGGGCCAACGGTTCGCTCCTCTAAAACTGTAAGAGGCGCTGGCAAGGCCCCCGCTCTGAGTAAAAGCGCTAAATCATTAGCTGTTTTTACTGTAAAACTGCCGGAAATAATGCCAGAACCACCGAGGATGGGCTCTCTTATAACTGGAGCACTTATGACTTTATTATCGAGTATAATTGCGAAGGGCCGATTAACGTTTTCACTTGTGACTTTCCCGAAACGCTTTGAGCCACTGGTATCAAAACGAAAACTGACAACTGGCTGCCCATCTTGGAAAGTCGCTTGAGCATCTATTAAATGCTCGCCGCTAACCATTACACGCTTTTTAACTAAATATAACGCTGGATCACCAGCGCTTTCCACCAGTGGGGCCAAAAGTTCCGATCCAGATGGCACTCTACCCGTTACCGCCTCGCTTACCGACTTGCTCATGTCAACCAAACGAAAAACCATTTTCGCAGTTTGCCCCAGTAACGCCTTTATTCTCTCAGGGTCATCAACTCCGGGTAACTGTACTAAAATTCTATCAGTTCCCTGACGCTGTATTGTAGGCTCTCTAACTCCGGTTTCATCTATCCGTCTTCTTACTATCTCAATCGATTGCTGCAGTGCTAACAATTTGCGCTCATTGAGTGCATCTTCGCGTGGGGTAATTTTTACTGAACCATTAGCATCAAATATGATCTCACAGTTAGGGTCTACATCGTCCAGGAGCTTTTTCGATTTAGCAAAGTCCTTTTCTTGTCTTATATTAACTACAACGCTAGCCCCCGTTGAGCCAAGTTTTGAATATCCAACTCTTGCCTTTCTTAATTTTTTCCTGACCTCCATTGAGATTTCTTCAAGATATTCCTTAATTACAACGTCCAAATCAACTTTAAGTAATAAATAGGAGCCACCCTGTAAATCTAATCCTAAACTAACTCGCTTACCTGGAGCAAAATTCGGCAAGTTAGCTCCAAATTCCGTTTTCAAGAAGTTTGGAACCGCATACAAAATACCGATTAAACAAACTGCAACCACTAATGTCATTTTCCAGGCTGGAAACTGCAACATCACTTATTTTCCATTTAATTGAATAATTTACTGACCGTCAGCCTAATCCTCGCCTTTGGAAATCACTTCCGCGATCATACCTCGCCTTACTTTAACTCTCACATTTTCGGCTACATCAAGCTCAAGTTCATCTCTGTCATCGTTGACCTTTGCTACCTTGCCGATTAACCCACCATTCGTAACAATTCTATCGTTGCGCCTAATTTTCGAGAGCATTTCTTTATGCTCTTTTGCCCTTTTTTGTTGCGGTCGTATAAGTAGAAAATAAAAGACGACAAAAATTAGAACTAGTGGTGCTAATGCCATAAGGTCAAAACCGCCACCCGCGCCCGCGCCTTGCGCGTAAGCTGTAGAAATCAACATTTTACTTCTCCTATACCAAACGACAACAACGTGGTTTAATCCGTTAGTTAGTCTCTCTTTCTTTTTCTGGAGCGAATTATACTCTCACGACACCGAAAAGTAATCACTAATCTATATAATAAGCGAATTATTACTATCTGCTATGTAGCTAATTCTCTCATCGGATCGACTGCTTGAGATCCTTTTCGAATTTCAAAATGAAGTTGCGGTTTGTTAACTTTACCGCTGGTTCCTATGGTTCCTATTGTCTCCCCTCTTTTAACTCTGTCACCTCTCTTTACTAACACCCTATCAACATGAGCATAAGCCGTAGTCCAGCCGCCAGAATGCTTAACTAACAGGAGATTGCCAAATCCTTTAATTCCATTCCCCGTATAGGCAACGACCCCATTCTCCGCCGCAAAAACCGGTGCACCGCGCGGCGCAGCGATATTAATCCCGTCATTATGCAAGCCGCCTCTGCGCGGGCCAAATCGAGATATTACGGTGCCACGTACCGGCCACAAGAAATACTTTCCACCTCGATCTAGCGGTTTAGATATAGGGCTATTTTGATGATGTACTCTCGCTCTTTCTCTTCGCGGGTTACTAACAGGCTTAGGTCTCGGAAATGGTGAAAAGACTATTTCACTGCGTGAAGTTAAAACATTCCGTATATTTCTTTTTGAACCAACACCCACCCTACTGCTTGAATTAGGTATCTTTAAAACCTGTCCCTTTTTTAGTTGATAAGGCGGCTTCAAAGTGTTCAGTTCAACTAATGTTCTCATGTCCACTTTATACTTATTTGACAATGCAAAAACAGTATCACCGGTTACTACGATATGGCGCTCGGGAATTGGAAT
Organism: Rhodospirillaceae bacterium; assembly: GCA_002701455.1. GTDB lineage: Bacteria > Pseudomonadota > Alphaproteobacteria > Thalassobaculales > Thalassobaculaceae. The sequence continues at coordinate 6,974 of NZVJ01000001.1, read as the reverse complement.
AAGCAATGTCTGTCCTGCCAAAATCTTGTACGGTGCAACCAATCCATTTTTGAGAATCAAATCTCGGATAGTAATACCGTGACGTCTCGCAATAGAATAAACCGTGTCCCCAGGTTCTATCCTTACGCGGGTTATTCTTGAGAAAATTTTTGCGCTTCTTGCATTCTGATTTTTGCTATATGTCTCTGTTTTGATGTAACGATTTAAACCTAAATCTTTTCCCGCGCACCCGTTAAGAAATACCAAAAGTAAAAAGATGACCGGTTTAATAAATAGAGGCATTTATTCGGGTTTTTCCAAAAAATAAAAGCAACTACACACTAGTATTACATTAAACGGAATAGTCGGTTCAATGCACAATCGAACATACTAAAAAACTGAGGTTTTTTTGTCAGCAGGGAGTTTATATTCAACTGGCGGCCACGAATCGGTCTATATCGGTAGATTGGTTAAAATACCTAACTAATATAATCAAGTTACAATACGCCCTTTAAATAGTCCTTGAAAGCGTTATCTGTATGATTAATTGTTATTGGCGTTATCGAGATAATTCCGTTTTTTAAGGCCTGCACATCTGTACCTTGTTGAGGCGTATTATCGAGCCTTACAGCCCCAATTTTGTACCTCTGCCCCCCAACTGCGGTTTTATCTGAAGCTACATCATCTCCTTTTTTATGCCGACCTTGGGTTGTAATTTTAATCTTGCCCTCATTAACTTGGCGTGAAGGAAAATTGACATTAAGAAGACAATCAGCTTTCCATTGTTGAGAATATAACTTCTTTATGACATCTGCGGCGCTTAGTTTGGCTGATGACCAGTTTATTTCTGAGTTGACCGATAACTCCTGACTGAAGGCTATTGCTCTTACTCCGGCTATAGCTGCCTCGTAAGCAGCACCAATAGTCCCGGAATACGTTACGTCCTCGGCTATATTTACACCGCGATTGATCCCAGACAGCACAAGATCAGGTTTTGAGTCCCTCATTAACTGATTTAGAGCAATAATAACACAGTCAGTGGGAGTTCCATCAACTGAGAATTTTCGGTCTGATAATTGAGACACATCTATGCTGCGCCTAACAGTTAGGGAATGTCCCGCACCACTATTTTCTTCTGAAGGGGCTACTACCCATACTTCCTTCGCTAGCGACTCGGCTATCTCGGTTAATAATTTAATCCCTTCAGCGTCGTAACCGTCATCATTAGTTACAAGAACTCGCGCATCTTTTAAGCTTCTAGGATTTAAAATAAACTGCATCTATCCTACTCAGATGGTATAATCACTTCCAGTCCGTTCATATATTTCTGCAGCACTTTTGGTATCAAAACACTGCCATCTCTCTGCTGATGATTTTCTAATACAGCTATTAGTGCCCTCCCAACAGCTAGACCAGAACCATTCAATGTATGAACAAATTCCGTTGTCTTAGAATTCTTTGGTCTAAATCGCGCGCGCATCCGACTAGCCTGAAACGTCCCACATGATGAACAACTAGATATTTCTCTATATTGTCCAGTACCTTCCTGCTGCCCCGGCAACCAAACTTCTATATCATAAGTTTTTGTAGCGCTAAAACCTGTATCGCCACTGCAGAGCACAACTGTTCTAAATGGCAATTCAAGTGCCTTCAATATACTTTCTGCGCAGGCGGTCATTCTTTCATGTTCATCCTGTGACTGTTCGGGATGCGTAATTGACACCATCTCCACTTTCCCAAATTGATGTACTCTAATCATTCCTCGCGTATCGCGACCCGCAGCCCCCGCCTCAGACCTAAAACATGGAGTGTATGCGGTAAACCTTAGCGGCAGTTCCTGCTCTTCCAAAATTGTATCCCGTACCAGATTGGTTAATGGAACTTCGGCCGTCGGTATTAGCCAGAAACCATCCTCCGTCTTAAACTGTTGGTCACTAAATTTTGGGAGTTGCCCCGTCCCAAATAATGATTGTGTATTTACCAATGCTGGAGGAGAAACCTCTAGATACCCAAATTCATTTATTTGTTGGTCCAACATAAAATTAGATAGAGCTCGCTCCAAAAGCGCAATTTTGTCTTTTAAAACAACAAAACGAGCGCCAGAGAGTTTCACCGCACTATCGAAGTCAATCCCGCCTAATTTTTCTCCTAATTCCACATGATCCTTAGGATGGAATGAAAATAGCTTTTTTTCACCTTCAACTCTCAACTCAAGATTGTCTAATTCCGAACTACCATCAGGAACATCGTCTGCCAGACAATTCGGCAATTCACTTAATATTGCTTCAAGCTCTATCGATAATTCCCTATCTATATTTTCTAATTTACCTATTTCATCCTTTAAACGGCCTACCTCTTCTATTAAATGGTCTGCTTCTTGGCTGGCTCTCTTTGCTTCACCAACTTTTTTAGAAATACTATTCCGTTTTTCTTGTAAAGTCTGAAGATCGGTTACGGTTATTCTTTTTCTGGAGTCTATTGCCAAAACGTCAGCCGAACAAGCGGGTAATCCACGTCGCAGCATTTGACGATCGAATTCAGAACTATTTTTCCTAATCTGCCTTATGTCATGCATTATCAAAATCCTGCGCCTGAAAAATTTACGATCTTATTTAACTCACTCTAAACAGTCTTTAAGAAAAAGTAGTTTGTTACCAAATTCTATAAGGTTATTAACGTGAAGCATCTTTCCTTCTTCGTTAACCTGCAACAATACATTTATATTTTTGCCTTGCGATTTTTTAAGTTTGATTTAGTAGTTTTTACAGTGTTCGTCTTCTTATTATCTTTCGAGTTTTTCTCTGAAATACCTCTCCGGCTCCAACCATCCACGCATTGATCAGGTTCTGTATTTTCCTCAAGATCGCTGGGAAGCGAAGAAACTTCATCAAAAATAATCTTTTTTGTTTGATTTTTGACTTCTTCTAGCTCCGCCTCTCTCGCAATTTCCTCTAATGAACTCTGAAAGTTACTAACTGATAATTTTGTTTTCCTTATCCAAGCTGTGCTTGAACGAACTAATCCTGGTAACTGTTTAGGGCCAACAACCAATAAACCAACAAGAGTAATGAGGAATAATTCCTGCCAACCTAAATCTAGCATCACCAACTCCTAAAACTTAAGACTTTCTCACTACACCTCAGAAATTAGCTTTCTTTATTTCGTTTCTTTTTAGTCTTACCGTCACTTTCAGCATCTTCCTGATTTTCTATTACCGTGCTATCGCTTGGCGGTTGATTATCTTCATCTGACCCCACACCCTTTTTAAAGTTCTTTAGACCTCTGCCAAAGTCACCCATTAGGGCGGAAATTTTTCCACGTCCCCCAAACAGAACCAACACAACCACCAGCACGATTATCCAATGCCAAATGCTCGTAAACCCCATGACTAAACTCCAATCTTAACACTCTTCAGTAAAAACATATTATCTTTACGCAAATACAACACAAAAAACTGTAGTTTACGATATTGAAAAGCCTTGCATGAAACTTAATTTCTTTCAAAAATAAAAGTCTGTTCCAAGTCAATATACACCCTTACACACTCGCCTTTTGACGGTAAAACGCGACCCGGAATTTTACAATGTAAATGAATATTTTCCCCAGCTCGCTGTCGACTATCAGAAGATAAATGTATGTAACTCATCCTCCCTAAAAGTCTTGATTCAATTACTGACGCTTCAAAACAAACATCAGGCCCCTTCAAAGAGGATAAATGAAGAGCCTCTGGCCTTACGACCACCTCAACCTTTGTTCCGCTTGCTAACCCTTGTGCCGGCAGTTCAACTAACGGTGTAATTAACTTATCTCCGTTTACTAATCCGTCTAATTTATTTAATTCACCGAAAACACCTGCCACAAAAGAATTAACCGGCTCGAAATATAGTTCGTCTGGTGAGCCAACTTGTATGATACTCCCTTCATCCATTACTATTATATTGTCTGCCATAAACATCGCTTCTTCCGCGTCGTGCGTAACCATTAGTGTTGCACAACCTTGCCCACGTAAAAGGTGCAATACTTCATCGCGTATATTTTCGCGAAGCCGAGCATCGAGCCCGGAGTATGGTTCATCCAAAAGCATAACCTTGGGCCTTGGAGCTAACGCTCTAGCTATAGCTACTCTTTGTTGCTCTCCACCCGATAACATATGGGGGTATTTCGAAGAAAATGTTTCCATATTTACCATCTCTAAAGCAGCGAGCGCGATACTTTCTGACGTTCCTGAGCGATCTCGTTTAAGACCAAACTTAACGTTATCTATGACTGTAAGATGGGGAAAAAGTGCATAATCTTGAAAAACTAATCCGACGTTCCGATCTTCTGCGGGAATATGAAAGCTAGGACTAGAAACAATGACTTCATCGAGTTCGACTGCACCCTGCTGCACCATTTCTAATCCAGCTGCAATTCTAAGTGCTGTTGATTTTCCGCATCCTGAAGGCCCTAACAAACAGACTACTTCTCCCTCGTATAGGGAAAGTGAAAGATCTTTAACAGCTAAGTTTTCTCCATACCGATGCCATACTTCGGTTAACTCTAAAGCTTTTATATTCACTAGGGTCTACTTCTATGTTGAAAAAAACCGTGGTTTATACAAATAAAGTCTAGCACTCTTCTAAGGGCTCGCCATAACTTAAAGAGAAAAGTTCATCTTGTTCATCTTCATCTTCCTCAATAGGTGTATCATCCGGAAGAATAATTGAAGTCAAACTGTCCCGTTTTTCCAACAGGCCTGTTGCTTTTAATTCTTCTATACCAGGGAGATCCTTTAAATTCTCCAGGCCAAAATATTCTAAAAACTCTTCGCTTGTTCCCCACTGAAGAGGACGGCCAGGAACTTTCCTTCTTCCACGCGGGCGGATCCAGTTGCATTCAAGTAGTGTGTCTAAAGTTCCCCTACTAACAGCGACGCCTCGGATAGCCTCAATATCCCCTCTGGTTACTGGCTGGTGATAAGCAATAATAGCAAGTGTTTCTATTGCTGCCCCGGATAGTCGCCGTTTTACCTTAACTAGATTCCGCAAGTTATCCTTCAGGTCACCTGCAGTTCTCAAAGTCCAACCGCCGGCGATATTGACAACATTTACACCCTTTGAACGATATTCAATCTCCAATCCCAATAGCAACTCCTTAACAGGCGTACCAATTGGCAGTCTCTCCTGAATATCCTCAATCTTTAAAGGATGCTGACTTGCAAATAATAGCGCCTCTATGAGCCGCAATTCATAAATATATTCATTTTTTAAAAGTTTCACATCTTCTGTCGATGCATCCACTAATCTTTCTTCTACATTGCTCATTTCGATATTTCTCGCGGCCTGAGGAAAATGGGACCGTACGTGCCGTTTTGCTTCAGTTCGATATAGCCCTCTTTAACCAGTTCTAGGCTGGCTGCAAATGTAGAAGCTACAGCTGATCTAGTTAATAAACTATCATTTAGACCATCCGGTAAAAAACCTATCAGTGTCTGCCAATCAGGAATATCTCCTAGCATATTTTTTAGGCGATCAATTGCCTCGTCCACTGAATATAGACGAGTAGCAACAATACTAAGTGTTGAAGTTTCTCCTCGAAGTTTTACGTTACCGTAAGATTTAAGAAGTTCAAATAAACTTAATTCATAGATAGGAGAAGTCACATTGCTAACTAGTTCCGGCATCCCTCTAGAGAATACGTCTCTACCGAGCTGAGGCAGTTGCATTAGGGCCGCCCCAGCTTTCCTCATTGCCTCCAGCCTCTGCAACTGGAATCGTAAGGCTTCGGCAAGCTCCTCCGGGGTGCTGTTGTCTCCGTCTTCTTCCTTAGGGAGCAAAAGGCGAGATTTGAGGTAAGCCAGCCAAGCTGCCATAACAAGATAATCAGCCGCGACTTCTAAATTCAGGGATTGAGCCTGTTGTACAAATTCTAGATACTGTTGCGCCAATTCCAAAATCGAGATTTGTGTTAGATCAACTTTTTGTTCTCTCGCTAAAGACAATAGAACATCGATGGGGCCTTCAAAACCCTCTAAGGTTAGGAATAATGATAATTGAATGGGCTCGTTCCCATCACTAATTCTTGGTTCATCTTCTTCAAACTCTTGGTTAATTCCGACCATTACGTCTGCCTAACTAAAAACCTAAAAAGCCACCTAAACAAGGGCATAGCATATAAACAGATTATTCATGAGGCAAACTACACGAAAGGAGCCCCAAGTAACAGTAGATGCTAATAAGTATTTGTATGATTTGTTTTAGAATAGTTTATTGATAACAAAATCTAAACTCTAAATTAAGTTCGAATATTCTTTTAATCCTTTATTTAACGCAACCTTCAATAATTCTGTATCAAAAATTTTTCGATTCTCTGAAACTCTGGTGATATTTTTCAGTAAAATTTCTATTCTCTCTCGAACAGGATTACTCATGCTAGGACACGCCTTGGCGATTAGTTCCATTTCCTCAAGGTCTCCGTTGCAATGTAAAGCTATATCACAACCTGCTTCAAGAGCTTTATTGAGTCTATAATCTATTGCCCCAGTTAGCGCATTCATTGACAGATCATCGCTGATAAGAACTCCCTTGAAGCCTATTAGATTTCTGATAACATCCTTAACAATCTTTTTAGAAAATGTAACCGGATAGATTGGATCAATTCTTGGAAATAAAAGGTGACCGGTCATAGCAGCGACCGCGTTATTAAGCTGAACAAAGGGGCGAAAATCTCTGGAGAGCAAGTCGGTTTCACCTTTATCTATTTTTGGAAGCTTCTCATGACTATCAACTTCGGCTCGGCCATGTCCGGGTATATGTTTGATAACTGCTGAGATGCCAGCACTTTCTAGCCCCTCAATAATTGCCTTACCGAGAAGTATGACGGTTTCGGGGTCATCACTAAGAGCTCTATCACCAATAACCGAATGCCCGTATTCCTCACGCAAATCTATTACCGGAGAACAATTTACGTTTATTCCCAATTCAACTAATTCAGACGCAATTAATTGTGAATTAATC
>NZVJ01000122.1 GCA_002701455.1 Rhodospirillaceae bacterium | reverse complement strand
GGCATTGATGAAGAACACCTCCCCAGGTTAACGGAGCGTTTTTATAGGGCTGACAAAGCCCGCTCTCGAAACACGGGTGGGACTGGACTGGGCCTTGCTATAGTTAAGCACATAGTAAGTCGCCATCGGGGACACTTGGCGATAAAGAGTTTTCCAGGAGATACTACCACCATTAGTGTTTTTTTGCCTCTATACCTTGAATAGTATGAGGTTGTAATAAAACTGTCATAAAAACTTCATAAAGAAGTTTCTCTAAATAGATAAAAGTGTAAACAATGTTTAATAAAAATGTAGCTTCATGAGTGCATGTTGCACCCCAATGAAAAAATGTTTTTCGTTTATTACACAGCATGAAATTAATTAGGAGGTTTAGAAAGAGATGAAAAAATATAAATTTGGGTTAATAGCAATTTTTTGCTCATTTTTTGCAGGTAGTTTAGAAGCGCGTGATCAAATTAAAATAGTTGGATCCTCTACAGTATTTCCCTACGCCACTGTTGTGGCAGAGAGGTTCGGAAAAACTGGCTTTAAAACACCTGTGATCGAGTCAACGGGTACAGGCGGGGGAGCAAAGTTATTCTGTGCCGGCGTCGGTACGAGCCATCCCGACATCACAAATGCTTCGAGGGCAATGAAATCCAAAGAGAAAGCACTTTGTAAAAAGAACGGTGTCAACGAAATAATTGAAATCACCGTGGGTAATGATGGCATTACTCTAGCGTTTTCCCGCAAAGCAAAGGCGGTTAATTTTACAAAAGCCCACCTTTGGAAGGCCCTAGCTAAGGAAGTAGCGGTTGGCGGATCGTTAAAGCCAAACCCTTACAAGAATTGGAGTGATATTGACCCAAGTTTACCTAGCTATCCCATAAAGATAATGGTCCCACCAGGAACTTCCGGTACCCGCGATGCTTGGAATTCACTTGTCATGAAAAAAGGAATAGACAAAGCTAGTAAGGCTGCTGGAGCAAAATACAAAGCTCTTCGTGAGGATGGTGCGGCCATCGAGGTTGGTGAGAATGATTCGTTAATTATTCAAAAATTAATCCAAGACCCCCAGATGTTTGGCTTCTTTGGTTTCAGCTATTTCTTAGCGGCTAAAGATAAGCTACAAGCAGCGAGCATTGATGGCGGACAACCAAGTCTTTCATCTATTCAAGATTACAGCTATGCAGTGGCTCGGCCGCTTTTCTTTTACGTTAAAAAAGCCCACATCGGCGTAATTCCCGGCCTTCACGAGTTTATTAAAGAGTTTACCTCTAAAAAAGCTATTGGCGATACCGGATACTTGACCGATATTGGCTTGGTTCCGTTAGATTCGGGCAAATACAGTGTTAGCCGAAACAATGCTTTAAGTAAGACCCCAATGATGTAATTATATCCACGAGGTCTAAAAATAGAGGGAGGGAGATGCGATGACTTCCTCCCTCTCATTTTGCGAGAAAATTGAAATTAGGCTATGAACACGGTACTTATCATAATTATAATCTTACTAGCCTTAACCAGCTACTTTTTTGGTCGAAGGAAAGCCTATTCGATACAGGCGGGTGAGAGACTTAAAGCACTCCCAAAGTTTTACGGTTATTATCTGGCAATATGGTGCGCGGCTCCCGCTCTTATCCTTTTTTGTTTTTGGTCTATTTTTGAGCCAAACATAGTTAGATCGTTTATCTTATCAGATTACGCTGGTCAGAATTTATCCGGCAATCAACTTAATCTTTTGTATGAAAAGGTCAAAGCGCTAGCAGCTGGGACTTTTACCGGTGAAATCTCTAATTTTTTGGCAAATTCCGCGGAAAAATATGATGATATAACGACGATTGCCTCCACTGCCAAATTTACTATTGTACTGGGTGTTCTGATACTCACATTAAGTTATGGGTACACTAGGGTATCAAAAAACATTAGGACAAGAGAGCCTGCAGAAAAATTTATAGAATATTTGCTTCTCTTTGCTTCATTTGCGGCCGTTATGACGACGGTCGGAATCGTATTTTCACTTTTATTCCAAACTCTAAAATTTTTCCAAGTTGTAAATTTATTTGATTTTATTACTGGGACCCACTGGTATCCAGCCAAAACCTTTGTCAGAGATGGAATGCCAGATCGTGAATTATTGAAAGACGCTTTTGGTGCCGTTCCGCTTTTCGCTGGCACTTTCTTTATCGCCTTTATCGCAATGTGTGTGGCAATCCCCATCGGTTTGCTGTCGGGGATCTATGTAGCGGAATATGCGTCAAGACGGTTTAGAAAATATGCAAAACCGACGATTGAGATTTTGGCTGGCATCCCAACAGTAGTTTACGGTTTTTTTGCTGCGCTTACGGTTGGCCCATTCTTGAAATCAGTTGGTTTCTCGCTCGGACTTGACGTTTCTGCTGAAAGTGCACTAGCTGCAGGCGGTGTAATGGGTGTCATGATAATTCCTTTTATTTCGAGCCTAAGCGACGACGTGATCACGGCAGTTCCACAAAATTTGCGCGACGGAAGCCTCGCACTTGGGGCTACTAAATCTGANACAATCAAGAAAGTAGTTTTTCCAGCNGCNTTNCCCGGCATTGTGGGTGCTATTCTNCTAGCNNTCTCCCGCGCGGTTGGGGANACAATGATCGTCGTCATGGCCTCAGGTTTGGCAGCAAATATNACATTCAATCCTCTGGATTCCACNTCAACTATNACGGCGCAAATTGTAACGATATTGATTGGAGATCAACAATTTGGCGATCCCAAAACGCAGGCNGCGTTCGCCCTGGGAATGTCNCTCTTTATNTTGACGCTTTTTTTGAATGTAATNGCACTTGGTGTAGTAAAAANATATCGGGAAAAATATGAATAAAGAAGCGCTTCTNAAANAGCGATACCGCAAAGAAAAACGTTTNCAANTATATGGGTTGGCAGCGATTACTCTNGCTCTCGCNTTTTTGTTCNTTTTTATNTTTGAAATTTTTTCNCGAGGCTATNCGGCCTTTCAAAAGACGTGGNTGGTGGTTGAGATNAATTATGACACTGAACTTTTCGGTGCCAAAAATAAAAANCCTACCNTTGAGGAAATCCAAAAATTAGATTTNTACGATTTTGCCGTGAATTCTATTNTAAATCTCGANCCAAATGTNCCGCGCNCTAAAAGGCGNGATGTCATAAAGATGTTTGCTTTTACTTANGAAGAAGAAATCAAAAACTACCTTCTCGACAATCAGGATGTNTTGGGNAAAAAAGTTAAGGTGCGGCTTACAGCCTCCGATGATTTAGACCAAGTCTTNAAAGAAAATTACCCTAGAGATATNCCNGAGNATNGAAGAAGGGTTAANGATTATCAGCTCAGCTTNTTTGATAAAATGAATGCAAGGGGCGATGTCNTNTCGAANTTTAACTTCAGCTTTTTCACAAATGCTGANTCTCGAGAGGCGGAGTTGGCGGGTATAGCGAGCTCNTTAGTTGGTTCGATTTTTAGTATNNTAGTGTGTCTCGCATTTTCTTTTCCGATAGCGGTTTCGGCAGGAATATATTTGGAAGAGTTTGCCCCCAAAAATTGGTTCACCGACTTTTTAGAGGTGAATATCAATAATTTGGCTGCCGTTCCTTCGATCGTATTTGGCTTGCTTGGGTTAGGTGTTTTACTCGCCGTATTCGATTTGCCACGGTCGACCCCGTTAGTAGGCGGTATAACTCTTGCACTGATGACTTTGCCCACGATCATAATTGCGTCCCGAGCTTCGCTAAAGGCTGTTCCACCTAGTATAAAAGAAGCAGCTCTCGCGATGGGAGCAAGCAGAATGCAAACAACATTCCATCATACCGTTCCTTTAAGCATGCCCGGTACTCTCTCGGGTACCATAATTGGTCTCGCACAGGCATTAGGTGAGACTGCACCTCTGATCTTAATAGGGATGGTGGCATTCATTAACACAGTGCCAGGGACACCTATTGATCCAGCAGCTAGCCTCCCAGTCCAAATATATATCTGGTCTGAATCAGCTGAAAGAGGGTTCGTTGAGAAAGTTAATGCGTGCATCATGGTGCTCATGGCGTTTTTGATCGCCATGAACTTGACTGCACAAATCATAAGGTTTAAATTGGAGAAGAAATGGTCCTAAAGAAATGGAACAAATGACCCTAGAGGACTCTGGCGGGCCAATTGCTCAGGGCGATAACTCAGTTAAACAAAAAATCTCGGCTTTCGAGCTTGATGTTTTTTATGGCGATAAACAGGCTCTTTTTGATGTTTCCTTGCACATACCTGAAAAGCAAGTAACAGCATTAATTGGGCCCTCAGGTTGTGGAAAATCGACCTTCTTACGATGCNTNAATAGAATGAATGATCTNATAGAGACATGTNATGTTCNNGGACGAATAATGATGGATGACATAGATATCAACCAAGANGATTTGGACGTTGTCAGANTGCGGGAAAANGTNGGTATGGTTTTTCAAAAACCAAATCCTTTTCCTAAAACNATCTATGAAAATATAGCTTATGGGCCCACGATACATGGTCTTGTCTCTACGAAACAGGAAATGAATGAAGTAGTAGAGAGTAGCCTCAAAAAAGCTGCCCTTTGGGATGAGGTGAAAGATCGCTTGCATGAAATTGGGACGGGATTATCTGGAGGACAACAGCAGAGGCTATGTATTGCGAGGGCTNTATCAGTTCAGCCNGAGGTTATCCTTATGGATGAACCTTGCTCTGCATTAGACCCGATTGCCACAGCTAAAATTGAGGAACTNATAGATGAGCTTCGTCAGAATTTTACCATTGTAATTGTTACCCATTCGATGCAGCAGGCCGCACGTGTCTCTCAAAGAACCGCATTTTTCCACCTGGGCGAATTAGTCGAGAGTGGAGAGACTGATGAAATTTTTACGAAGCCAAAAGATGATAGGACAGAAGCNTATGTTACCGGGCGAATAGGCTAAATCGCTGTTAGTAAGGAGTAATTTGATGGAACAAGAACATATCGTTAAGTCCTATGATGATGACCTCAGTAAATTGGACAATTTGATCGCGGAGATGGGAGGGCTCTGTGAGGCCCAGTTATCTAAAGCCATGGATGCAATGGTTAAGAGAGATGTTGATTTGGCATCAGCTGTGATAGAGGGAGATAGCAGAATTGATGACTTGGAAAAGGAAGTTGATTACTTAGTTGTAAACCTAATTGCATTGCGTCAACCAATGGCAGCAGACCTGCGTATGATTATAGCTTCTTTGAAGGTAGCAAATAATCTAGAAAGGGTAGGGGACTATGCAAAAAATATTGGCAAACGTNCAATTGCACTTTCAAAGGCACCAGTAATANCTANCACANCAAATAGTATTCAAAGAATGTCTNCCATGGTGGAGGGGATGATAAAAAATGCGCTCGACGCACTGATTAATAGAGATTCCCAGCGGGCTAAAGATGTTCTTATCAGTGACCAGGAAGTTGATCAAATGCATTCTATTCTTTTTAAGGAACTATTGACCTTCATGGCAGAGGATCCTGAGAGTGTTTCAGCTTGTACACACCTTTTATTTGTCGCGAAGAATCTAGAGAGAGTTGGTGATCATATGACTAGTGTGGCGGAGCAAATAGTATTTATTGTCGAAGGTGAGATTTTAGATGATGAGAGGCCAAAAAAAGACAAAACAAGTTCAACTGTTTTGTAGTTTNAAATCAGGAGTTTTNNCTTGAAACCATTAATTCTCATTGTGGAAGATGAACCACCTTTAATTGAANTTTTAAAATATAATTTTGAAGATGCGGGGTTTAGGACAAGTCTCGCTGCCGATGGTGATGAGGGTATACTTAAGGCACAGGAGGAAGTGCCAGACCTAATTATTCTCGATTGGATGCTTCCCAAAAGGTCGGGAATAGAAGTGTGTCGAGAGCTTAAGAAATATAAACGCACTAAGACAGTACCAATTATAATGTTAACAGCTCGTAGCGAGGAGAGTGATCTAATTCTTGGCTTAGATAGTGGCGCTGACGATTACGTAGCGAAGCCTTTTTCTCCAAGAGAACTTATTGCTAGAGTAAATGCAACATTACGTCGGTCAAAACCTAGTTTTAGCGAGGAAAAGCTGATTTATTCTGATCTAGAATTTAATTTAAGTTCCCAAAAAGTTTTTCGGAACGGGTCTGCCATTCACTTGGGGCCAAAAGAATTCAGAATTCTTAATGTTCTTNTGGAAAAACCAACGAGGGTTTTTTCGCGAGAGCAACTTTTGGATAGAGTTTGGGGTAGGGACGTATACGTCGAGGAAAGAACAGTTGATGTGCATATTAGAAGATTAAGGAAGGCACTAAATGCTGACAGTAAGGTTAACTTAATAAGAACCGTTCGGGGTGGTGGATACTCTATTGATGAGGATCAGTAGCCGGTTCTTTTGCTCTCTTAATAGGATTAGTTCTTTGGTTAAGATAAAAAGCCGAGGTGCTAGGTTTATCTGTTGTCTTCTACTTTTTTTTATAACTATTGTCCTGCCAACAAATTCCTATTCGACTGATTTAAACAATATTTATAACTGGAACCTTCCCTATTGGGCACCCTATCCAAAGATTCCATCAGAAAATAAGATGCTTAAATCAAAAGTTTATCTAGGTAGAAACTTATTTTACGAAAAAAGATTATCTGGTACGGGAACTATGAGTTGTGGCTCATGCCATAAGCCCGAGAAGGGTTTTGGTGATGGCAGCGATATATCCTCGGGTATTTCTGGACAACGGTTGTTACACAATACACCTACGCTTGGAAATATTGCCTATATTCCCATTTTTACCTGGTCTAATCCTCGCTCAACTAATTTGGAGGAGCACATACTATTGCCATTGTTTAAAGAAGAGCCAGTAGAAATGGGTATGGCAAAAAAGAAACAAAAAATAATCAAGTTTCTAGTTAGGGATGGGGAATACAAAGACCTCTTTAATCAGTCTTTTCCAGATAGCAAAGATAAGGTAACTATAAAAAATATGGTAAAGGCCTTAGCAGCCTTTGTGAGAACGCTCATAAGTTTCAATTCTCCCTATGATAATTTCAGATTCAATAAAAAATATGATGCTTTATCGGAAGGTGCTAAAAGAGGGGAAAAACTTTTTTTCAGCGAGCCATTTAACTGCTTCCAATGCCATCAGGCCCCGTTCTTTACAGATAACTATACACATCAATCGCTCCCATTTAATGAAATTGCTTACCACAATACAGGGCTTTATAACTCCGGTTCCAATAAGAAATATGAAGTGAGACATGCCGGATTATACCAATATACAGGCAGACCAAACGATTTTGGGAAATTTAGAACACCAACGCTGCGAAATATTGAGCTAACGGGTCCATATATGCACGACGGCAGTGTTGAGACACTGGGAGAAGTTTTAGATATTTATGCTAGAGGTGGCAGACTAGTGAAAGAGGGTCCACATGCAGGCGACGGGGCGAACAATATACTCAAGAGTAAATATGTCAGAGGATTTAATCTTTCTAAGGGAGACAAACAGGATTTGATAGAATTTCTGAAATCACTTACAGATTATACCTTTATCAATAACACACAGTTTTCCGATCCAAGCTAGATTGTTTGCCAGATTGCATAAACGCATAAGAACATTAAAATAGGTCTTATCTGCCTTATAAAAATACAGGAGAGCAACGTGTCTAGTAACCAATATATCTATGTTATGAATCAGCTAGGAAAAAAATTTCCCGGTGGCAGAGAGCTTTTAAAAGATATTTCTCTTTCCTTTTATCCCGGCGCAAAAATTGGCGTTTTAGGCATTAATGGCGCGGGTAAGTCCACACTTCTTAAAATTATGGCAGGTATAGACACAGACTTTGACGGTGAAGCTTGGTCGGCAGAAAACTCAACAGTGGGTTACTTGGAGCAGGAGCCTGAACTTGATGCCAGTAAAAGTGTAGAAGAAAATATAATGGATGGGTTGGGTGAGGCTCAGACCTTGCTGAAGGAATTTAACGAAATAAGTGAAAAATTTGCAGAGCCCATGGAAGACGACGAGATGACGGCACTGCTGGAGAAACAGGGGGAACTGCAGGAACGTATAGATGCCATCGAAGGTTGGGAGTTGGAGAGAAAAATAGAGATCGCTATGGATGCTCTTAGATGTCCAAAGAGTGATGCCGATGTCTCTAAGTTATCGGGAGGAGAAAAAAGAAGAGTAGCTCTTTGCAGGCTCTTGCTTCAGAACCCGGATTTACTTTTGCTGGATGAGCCGACCAACCATTTGGATGCAGAATCGGTAGCATGGCTAGAGAGATTTCTAAAAGACTATCCCGGTACGGTCGTGGCAATTACTCACGATAGATATTTCTTAGATAACGTTGCAGGCTGGATTTTAGAATTAGACAGAGGTAAGGGTATACCTTATGAGGGCAACTATTCGTCTTGGCTTGAGCAAAAACAAAAGAGGCTCCAGCAAGAAGAGAGCCAAGAAAAGGCCAGGCAACGAACACTTGCCTCTGAGTTGGAGTGGATCCGTCAGTCACCTCGAGCAAGACAGGATAAAAGTAAAGCCCGTTTAGCTGCCTACGAGACGCTACTGGCCGAAGCTAAAGAAAAGACACCCGATACGGCGCAAATAATTGTGCCGGTGGGACCGAGGCTCGGCAGTATTGTGATTGAAGC
>NZVJ01000121.1 GCA_002701455.1 Rhodospirillaceae bacterium | reverse complement strand
TGACATCACTAAGTCAGGCACCCGGAAAGAGGAGCTGTTGGTTGATAAAGGAACCCTATCTAAAATGTGGGTGCTGCGCCGCATATTGTCACAAATGGGGACAATAGATGCTATGGAGTTTCTGCTTGACAAGCTTAAAGTATCGAAAAATAACGATGATTTCTTTGACGCTATGAATTCCTAAATTCAAGGCAAAAGAACTGTAGACGCGGTCGTACCGCGGGCCTCCAGTTGTTCGTGAGCTGCTCTCGCCTCTTTCAAAGGGAATTCTTGATCTATGCGTATCTGTACATCACCACTAGCCACAACATTAAATAAATCTTGCGCCATCAAGTCGAGCCGCTCTTTATTGCTGGCATAATGGAACAGAGTCGGCCGAGTAAAGTTTAGTGATCCTTTTTGCGCGAAAACACCTAGGTCAACCGGCGGTATAGACCCTGAGGATTGACCGAAACTAACCATTTTTCCTAAAGGCTGTAAACAATCCAACGATTGTTCAAAAGTATCTTTACCAACAGAGTCATACACAACAGGCAGCTTATTGCCATTTGTTATCTCCATTACTTTGTCGACAAAATTCTCCTTAGTATAAATAATCGGATAATCACAGCCGTTATCAGCAGCTAGATTAGCTTTTTCATCGCTACCCACAGTGCCAATGACAGTAGCACCTAGTTTTTTCGCCCACTGGCAAACGATCAACCCTACGCCGCCAGCAGCAGCGTGGATTAAAATGGTGTCGGAGGGACCAACTTTATGTATTTGCCGGATAAGATATTGAGCCGTCAAACCTTTTAGCATAAGAGCAGCGGCTATTTTATCAGAAATACTTTCTGGTATCTTAACAACAGCGTTAGCATTTATGATGCGTTCTTCGGCGTAAGAGCCAGGTGGTGGGGAGGCGTATGCTACGCGATCACCAGCGCGTAGGGATGTTACGTTTGGTCCAACATCGATCACTACGCCGGCGCCCTCCATACCGATCCCAGATGGAAGAGGGAGTGGATAAAGACCGCTACGATGGTAGGTATCGATGAAATTAAGGCCAACAACAGTGTGACGGACTCTGATATCTTCGACGCCTAGGGGGGGTAAATCTACATCATCCCATGACAAAACATCTGGGCCACCGACTTTATGAAATCTTATAGCTTTCACCACATCACACCTCTAAAAAATAACTGTAACCATTTAAACTTGAGCTAGACACTGAGAACACTTATTTGTGATGCGGAAAGATAATTTTAAACTCATATCAAAATTAAAAGAAACGATACACAAACAGTGTGGAAGATCTAAGATAATCAGTAACACGGAATCCCATTGTCTGAAAAGAATATATTTATTAAGACATTGGATCGATAACCCACGCTTTACAGAGGCATGAAATGTCGCAAAATTTTGAGGACACTATTTTAGCTTTATCCACAGGATCATTGCGCGCAGCAACAGCTTTGATTCGTATATCAGGAAATAGCGCGTCGAGTACAGCCAACATTCTAGGCTTCAAGCTGCCAAAGCAGCGCATAGCATCCGTGGCTGTTTTAAAAGATGGAGTGCGCAAGCTAGACGAAGCTGTAGTTTTATTTTTTAAAGGCCCGAGGAGTTACACAGGAGAAGATGTGGTGGAGCTACACGTGCACGGAGGCAGGACCGTCATAGAGGCGGTAATTAATGTCTTGCAAAGACAAGACGGCTTCAGAGTGGCAGAGCCGGGTGAATTCACGAAACGGGCGGTGCTGAATGGGAAGATGGATCTCGCCAAAGCAGAAGGAATAAACGATTTAATTCATGCTGAAACCGAGGCCCAAAGGGTGCAAAGCTTTGCCCAAGTAGATGGGGCCTTGAGCGAAATAGCTGGTGACTGGAGAGAAAAAGCAATAAAGATCGCAGCGCACGTAGAGGCTTACATTGACTTCCCAGAAGAGGAAATCCCAGAAAACATCCTGATAGGAATGGGCGATGAATTGGGCCAATTGATATCTGATATCGAGAAAGGCCTTGATGATGGCAGGCGAGGCGAGATTTTGAGAGAAGGCCTCCGTATAGCTGTCATAGGGCCTCCAAATGCAGGAAAGTCTTCGCTGGTGAATTGGTTGTCAAAAAGGCCAATCTCTATAATTTCTGAACAGCCCGGCACAACCCGGGACGTCTTAGAGGTATCCCTGGACCTGGATGGTTATCCGGTAATAATAGCCGATACAGCCGGGCTGAGGGAGTCAACGGACTCCATAGAAAACGAGGGGATAAAACGCGCGCAAGAATGGGCAAAGAAAGCAAACAGCCGGCTGATCTTGCTTGAGCCGAGCACGGAAGCAGACTTCCTTGAGCGGCTCAAACCAAACCCCGAAGACGATCTGGTTGTTTTAAATAAAATAGATTTGGCACCAACACACCTAAAGAAAAAAGAAATGATTTCGATATCTCTCAAGGATGAGATCGGACTAGACAAAGTTTTGGAGGGCCTTAAAAAGATCGCCTCGGGAAAAATGGTTGGCCAAGAACCCGCTGTGATCACAAGAACCAGGCATAGGGAAGCTTTGCGAAGCAGTCTAAATAGTATGAAGTCTGCAAAAGAGGCGGTTTTTTTGGGAGAAGAACCAGAAATCGTCGCGGAGGAGTTAAGGGCTGCCACCAGGTCTCTGGGTCGTGTTTTTGGTGCTGTTGACGTGGAGAACCTATTGGACATAGTTTTTGGAGATTTTTGTATAGGCAAGTAATGTTTCACGTGAAACAAATGCAAAAATCTTCTTTATAAAATCAAGGTTTCGACTTAAAACACATTAAGAATTATATCGAGGAGATTTCGTGATAGAATCTAAAGTGATTGTTATAGGGGGCGGTCATGCAGGCGCAGAAGCTGCCGCTGTAAGCGCAAGACTTGGCGCCACCACTGTTCTTATAACGCAAAAAAAAGAAACTATTGGCGAAATGTCATGCAACCCGGCTATTGGAGGTTTGGGGAAGGGGCATTTGGTCCGCGAGATAGATTCTCTCGATGGCCTAATGGCCAGAGCAGCAGATGCTTCAGGAATCCAATTCCGGGTATTGAATCGAAGCAAAGGGCCCGCTGTGCGCGGCCCAAGGGTTCAGGCTGATCGCGATTTATATAGAAAAGCGATACAGGAGGCCCTTTTTCAGCAAGATAACCTCTCTATAGTGGAGGCTACGGTAGAGGATGTTGTCTGTGCTAAATCTGGCGTGGTTACGGGGGTGGTTTTAAGCAACGGTGAGGAAATAGCTTGTAGTGCCTTGGTTTTAACAACAGGGACATTCTTGCGGGGCGTTATTCACCTTGGAGAAACCAAGACCCCGGCTGGCCGAATAGGTGATGAGCCCTCCGTTGGGCTGGCTTTAACACTCGAGAAACTGGGGTTTGCTTTATCGCGGCTTAAGACCGGCACGCCGCCCCGTCTAGATGGAAAAACCATAAGATGGGGATCGCTGCTTGAGCAAAAAGGGGATTGTCCCCCGGAGCCCATGTCTATTTTAACAGATGAGATACACAATGAACAAAGATCATGTTTCATTACCAACACCAACGAGGGCACACACGCCATTATAACGGAAAACCTTAATAAATCCCCCATCTACTCGGGGCAAATAGAGGGGGTTGGGCCTAGATATTGTCCGTCGATAGAAGATAAAGTTGTTCGCTTCGCGGACAAGAGCGAGCATCAAATATTTCTGGAGCCAGAGGGGTTAAATACGGACACTGTTTATCCAAACGGGATTTCTACCTCGTTGCCTGCCGACATACAGGAAAGTCTCGTCCGTAGCATCTCAGGCTTAGAAGATGTCAGGATTATCCGGCCAGGGTACGCGATTGAATATGACCATGTTGATGCACGCGAACTCAAACATACTCTCGAGACAAAAAGAGTAGACGGATTTTTCATGGCGGGGCAGATAACCGGGACAACAGGCTACGAAGAGGCGGCTGGACAGGGGTTAATAGCCGGCATTAACGCTGGACTAATGGCGCTAGGGAAAGAGCCCAATTTTACCATTGACCGTGCCGAGGGTTATCTCGGGGTAATGATCGATGATTTGGTGACCAAGGAGATAAAAGAACCATATAGAATGTTTACCTCTAGAGCAGAGTACAGGTTGCAGCTAAGGGCAGATAATGCTGACATTCGCTTAACAGAAAAGGGCGTGCGAATAGGATGTGTGACCGAGCACAGGAAGAGGCAATTTGACGAGAAAAGGTCAAACATTGAAAAAACCGAGGATACACTTAAAGCGCTTATGCTGTCGCCATCTGCCCTTTCCAAGCTGGGGGTTGCTGTCAATCAAGATGGTATAAAGCGGTCGGCCCATGAGCTCCTCGGACATCGCGATATTGGAAAAGAGAAGGTCATCGAGATTTGGCCGGAAGTTGGGAAAATTCCGCAACAATATATAGAGCTTTGCAGAAACAATTCGATGTATGAAAGTTATGTGCGCCGGCAAGAAGCAGATATTGAGGCTTATAGAAAAGACGAAAATCTAGTATTCCCAAAGGATATGGATTTCCGCTCTGTGGGCGGGCTTTCGAATGAAGCCCGGCAAGCNTTAGAGACNGTAANGCCNCAAACCCTTGGACAAGCTACCCGAATACCGGGCATAACCCCNGCAGCAGCTATAATTTTGCTTCGGCATGTGCGGGCGCAGGGACAGCGGCGTAAACTGCCCCAACAGCAAATTAGTCGNTAAATGAAAGGGNCGGCGAGCTTTTTAGAACAAGCCAATGTTTCACGTGAAACGTTCCAAAANTTAGAAACATACGCTTCGCTATTATCAGAATGGCAATCTAAACTTAATCTGATTTCAAAAAACAGCCTAGAACATATTTGGCNNNGGCACTTTCTGGACAGCGCTCAAATATACTCGATGNTGCCNNAAAAGGCCGTCTNATCTTTGGATGCTGGAACGGGGGCTGGTTTTCCGGGCTTGGTNTTGTCTATAATGGGNATNANAAATGTTGAGCTGGTGGAACAGAACAAAAAGAAATGTGCTTTTTTGCATGAGGTTATTAGAAAGACAGGGGCGNNGGCCAAGGTTCACTCCTGCAAAATAGGCAGNCTTCCGGTAAAGGAGTATGATGTAGTTTTAGCGCGTGCTCTCATGTCGTTGGACGGATTGTTATACACTCTTAGTCCCTTTTTCGGCCGCGACACACTGGGCGTTTTTCCAAAAGGTTTAAAGGTAAATCAAGAATTGACGGCAGCTTCTAAAAACTGGAAAATGAACNTCGTCATCAAACAAAGNATTACCAGCCCAGATGGCAAAATCGTTTTAGTAAAGGATTTGGTAAGTGAACGAAACAAATGAGGCGCCAAAACAAAAGTCGGCTGGAACGAGGGTGTTGGCAATTGCCAATCAAAAAGGGGGTGTTGGGAAAACAACGACAGCNGTAAATTTAGCGACAGCGATGGCTGCGTGCGAGATGAAAGTGTTGCTTGTAGATCTAGACCCCCAGGGAAATGCCAGTACCGGCTTGGGGATACCAAGAGACGCAAGAGAGCTGGATATATACGCGGTTTTAAGCGGGGAATGCAGTTTGTCGGTGGCGATTGCACCATCAGCAGTNCCGGGCCTATGGATTGTTCCCAGTTCAGANAACTTATCTGGAGCAGAATTAGAATTGGTATCTGCCGAAAAGCGCGAGTACAGATTGCGCGAGGCATTAGTGAGACACGCTGAAACGGAGCGTGAAACCTTTGACTTTGTGCTAATAGACTGTCCGCCGTCGCTAGGATTATTAACGTTGAATTCGCTTGTTGCATCAGATGCCGTTTTGGTGCCTCTGCAATGCGAGTTTTATGCGCTGGAAGGTTTGAGCATGCTTCTTAAGACGATAGAAAGAGTTAGGCGGGTCTTCAATCCATCTTTAGAAATTCAAGGGGTTGTTCTAACCATGGCTGATCAGAGGAACAACTTATCCGAACAGGTGGCGGCAGATGTTAGAGAACATCTAGGCGAAAAGGTCTATGAAACAGTTATTCCAAGAAATGTTCGGGTTTCCGAGGCGCCCTCACATGGCTTGCCAGCACTTGTTTATGACCTCCGGTGTGCCGGATCTCAGGCTTATATACATCTTGCGGGAGAGGTTATAAGACGTGAGCGGAGCATTGCTGGATGAATATTAATAAAAATCAACACAGGAAGCGACAAACACTTGGAAGAGGCTTATCAGCNTTGTTTGGCGAGGCGAGTGCAGGAGAGCCCAAACCGAATAAGGAAAAAGGNCACCAACTGGTGCCAATAGAAGATATCATGCCGGGTCCCGGACAACCTAGGCGTTTTTTCGAGAAGAATGATCTCGACTNGCTCGCTGAAAGCATAAGGCAAAAAGGAATTTTGCAACCGCTGCTTTTGCGCAGATCTGCTGAAAGACAGGGGATGTTTGAAATAGTAGCCGGCGAGCGAAGATGGCGAGCGGCGCAACTCGCACAAGTTCACGAAGTCCCAGCGATGATAGATGACTATAGCGATATAGAGATTGTCGAAATTGGACTCATTGAAAATATCCAACGAGCTGATTTATCTCCANTAGAAGAAGCAGAGGCATTCGTTAAATTAATCGAAAGTCATGACTACACCCAAGAACAAGTAGCGAAGGCAGTTGGAAAAAGCAGGAGCCATATAGCAAATACGCTCCGTTTATTGCTTCTCCCTGAGGCCGTAAAGGCCAAAATAGAAGCTAACGAGNTGTCAGCAGGACACGCCCGNGCCTTNCTTGCCTCCCAAAACCCCGAGANGTTAGCCGAAGTAGTGCTNAGGGAGGGCCTTTCTGTTCGGGCNACAGAGAAGTTAGCAAAAGCTAGTCCAAATTCATTAACTCAAAAAGGCAAAGGCCGCAATTCAGTCCCTGGAGCTCATGAGAAAATATTAGACCCGGACATGCGGGTAGTTCAAAATCAACTGGAAGAGGTGTTAGGGTTGAAGGTAATGCTCAAAGTTAATGGCGAGCAAGGCGAAATGATAATTAAATATGAGACTCTAGAAGAGTTCGAGTACGTATATAAAAAGCTCCGAAATTAAAAGCTTTTACCCCGAAGAAATTCTTTTTGATCCNTTAATACATACGCCAAGCAGTATTTGAGATGCTATCGTCATAGACGGATAACCTGTTGTTTTACAAAGAGCTTCAGCTTCACTTAGCCGATTTATAGCACTGTTGATTTGTTGTATGCTCCACTGGGTTAACTGCTTCTGAAATTGAGGTACTTTATTCCAAAATATCGGCGGGCGCAGGGATGCAGCGGCATCCTTTGGGGAGTATCCTTGATCTAACAGCGTGCGAGCGGTTCTTAACTTTTGAAAATGGCTGATAGTAGTCCGTAGACAGCTAATAGGGTTTTGGGAAGTCGAATCATATCGGTTTAGAGCTAATAGTAGAGCCTCGATATTCGCATCTGCAACACCCCAAGCTATTGCATCGAGAATTATTGGACCTCCATCGCCAACAAGTTCTACCACACTGTCTAAATCTAACTTATCATCCGCACCAGCGTATAGTATCAACTTATCTAATTCGGCCCGGGTAGTAAGGCGATCACTACCAAGGTGAGAGATGAGGTAATCCATAGCGTCTGGTTTAATTGAAATTCCGGCATCATCCATCGTAGCCTGGATAAGGGATTTTAAATCACCTTCTTGATCCGTATAACACGGCAAAGCACCTAACCGTTTACTTTCCTCAAAAACTTTTCGAAGTTTAGAGCGNGGGCTAAGTGACCCAGCAAGTATAAGCAGCTTCGCTTCGGTCAACTCAAAACNACCAATTTCCTCTAGTGTTGAGGCTAGCGCATCTGTGCACTCGCGAACTATTACTAACCGATTTCCTCCCGTCATGGATAGTGACATTACCGCATCGGACAAAAGAGCGGGGTCTTCTTTGGCAAGATTAAANCCTATTTCCTCTACCTGAAAAGGNTCNCTAAGGTCTTCTACATGNGATTTCCCTATTTTTCGGCTAACNTCATCTACGTGACCTGCGTCGGGCCCGTAAACAAGGATNCCGTGCAAGTCGGCTGGAAATGCTTTACNGAGATTATTAAGGTTTTTGGTTGATAGCTTCATNAAAGATTTATTGTCTCTTCTGCAAAAAAAACAATGCTAGCCGCTCTTTAATTGTGTGACTGATATTATCGACAGCCCGTCTGCGGGCGTCCCTTTGAGCGTTGAGGTTTGCGTATTCCGACTCAACTATATTGAACACGGNAGTGGCAACGGCAGTTCCATGGTTTAAAATTTGCTTCGTCTCAATATGAAAGAGCCGGTACTTAGCGTTTATTTTAATTTTTGCAAAGGTTGATGTTGAATCTCTTAAAATGACCATATCAGACCGCGTTTCCTTTAAGGAAACNTCGAGTTTATAAGNTGGANTNTCTGGTATTCCCNCTGGGGTAAGTTTATCNTGAAGATAATTACGAAGAATTTGGCCNGTTCGATTTTCTATAGGGNTAATAATTATGTGGGCAAGTTTATAAACANTATCGCTTTTATTAGCGCCTCCATGAAGGTATAGAGGCTGGAACCCACAGCCCGCTGTGACGATTAAACCCAAGAATATTGACAGCAGTAATATCTTAGATGACAAAATTGATAATTTTATTGGGTACAACAATTACCTTCCGAACTTTATTTTTCTCTATAGTTTTTTTGATATTGGGNANCTCAAGAGCCAAAGCTTCGACTTGTTCCTCATTGGCATCGCGCTGAATTTGTATATTGCCCCGAAGCTTTCCATTAATCTGAATCGCTATAGAAATAGTTTCATCAATTACTAAGTCCTTATCGTATTGGGGCCACGGTTGCGCTCCTATAGGCTTAATGTTTCCAAGTGATTGCCAAATTTCTTCGGCTATATGTGGTGTCATAGGCTCAATAAGACGCAGAAGTANTTCATATCCAAACAGTTTAATTTTAGCTTCATCACTATCTTCTGGTTTAAAATCATTCAAGTGGTTGCTCAATTCTCGAATATTTGCTACCGCGCTATTAAATCGCCATCGGTCNATATTCTCGGTCACCGCTTTTATAGTCTTGTGAATTAACCGCCGAACTTCCTCAGCTTCNTTTGGCTTTGACNCCTCACCAGTTTCTGGAAAGGAGTGCTCACGGAACTCGAGGATACTTCTCCAAAGTTTATTTAAGTAACGCCAGGCGCCATCAACACCAGCTTCGGTCCATTCTAAATCTCTTTCGGGAGGCGAGTCAGAAAGCATAAATAGCCGCGCTGTGTCAGCGCCGTAGCTTTGTATTATTGCTTCCGGGTCCACGACATTACGTTTTGACTTGCTCATTTTTTCTACGCGCCCAAGCACAACTTTTTCGTCTGTCGCAGAATTCAAAAAATCGCCATTCTCGTTTTTTATTACCTGGTCTGGAAAAAGCCAGCCAGTAGAGTCTTTGTAGGTTTCATGACAAACCATTCCTTGGGTCATAAGGCCTTCAAACGGCTCGTCTATATCTAAGTACCCGCACTTGCGCAGGGCGCGAGTGAAAAATCGGGAATACAGCAAGTGCAGAACAGCATGCTCTACACCGCCAATGTATTGGTCTACCGGCAACCAATAGTCGGCAGATTTNTTGTCAAAAGCGGTTTCTCCTTTGGCATCGCAAAACCGAGCAAAATACCACGACGACTCAAAAAAGGTGTCAAAAGTATCTGTCTCGCGAAGTGCATCATTCCCACAAATGGGACACTTAGTAAACTTCCACGAAGCGTGATTTTCAAGAGGATTACCAGGTTTTTCAAAATCTACATCTTCAGGAAGTAAAACCGGTAAGTCTTCATCTGGAACCGGAACAATACCGCAATNTTGACAATGTATGATTGGTATCGGGCACCCCCAGTATCTTTGTCTTGAGACACCCCAATCTCTTAGACGGTAGGTCGTTTTTTTATCGCCAGTTCCTTTGGACTCTAAAGCCTCAATGACGGTCTTTTTGGCCTCTTCAATTTCTAGGCCGTCTAGGAAACCAGAATTAATTATGGACCCAGGGCCAGTGTAAGCTATTTTGTCTATTTTAAATCCGTCAGCGCCTTCGTTTTTCGGCAAAACCACAGGAAGCACTGGAAGATGATAAGCTAGTGCAAAATCTAAATCGCGTTGGTCATGTGCGGGACAGCCAAAAATGGCCCCAGTTCCATAGTCCATTAGCACAAAGTTTGCGACGTAAATTGGCAGTTCACAATTATCTAAAAAGGGATGAGCCACCTTTAACCCCGTGTCATAGCCTAGTTTTTCTGCGGTCTCAATGTCAGCCTCACTAGTACTAAGCTTGNTGCACTCTGATATGAAGTCTCGGAGCTTGGGGGCGGTTTTAGCTAGGTCGGAAGCTATTGGGTGGTTTGCTGCTATGGCACAGAAGGAGGCCCCAAATATCGTGTCGGGTCTTGTTGTAAATATTTCAAGGCGGTCGTCACTTCCGATGATTTGAAAAAAAATCGTAGCTCCCTCTGAGCGACCAATCCAATTATGCTGCATTAGTTGGACCTTGTCCGGCCACCGCTCAAGTGTTTCAATTGATTTCAGTAAGTCGTCACTGTAGTCAGTAATTTTTAAAAACCATTGTGATAAAAGGCGTTTTTCGACAGGCGCTCCAGAACGCCATCCTTTACCGTCTATGACCTGTTCGTTTGCAAGAACCGTATTCTCTAAAGGGTCCCAGTTGACCCAACTCTCTTTCCTGTAGGCAAGGCCATTTTTGACAAAATCTAAAAACATCTTCTGTTCATGCTTATAGTAGTCTGGATGGCACGTTGATAATTCCCTGTCCCAGTCATATGAAAGGCCCATTGCCTTGAGCTGATCCCGCATGGCGCTTATATTTTCGTCTGTCCACTTTGCGGGATGTATATTTCTTTCAAAGGCGGCATTTTCGGCAGGCAGTCCAAAGGCGTCCCATCCCATTGGATGCATGACATTGAAACCGCACGCCTTTTTGTATCGGGCAACTAAATCACCAAGTGTGTAGTTGCGAACGTGGCCCATATGTATCCTGCCTGAAGGATACGGAAACATTTCCAGGACATAGTATTTTGGAAGGCCTTGGTCCTCGAATACTTTGAAGGTCTTAGATTCGGACCACCTTTTCTGCCATTTTTGTTCAGTTTCTCGAAAATTATAACGCTTCATTGACAGGTTATATCCTTGATTGACTTTGTGTGTGCTTGTTGGGGACTTATGAAGCTTACTATCTTTGGGGCAATGAGTTAATTTTAAGCTCGCGGGCACGCGTTAAGATAGAATCCTCTACATCCCTGTCGAGCTTTTCATCGCGCGACGCATCCATCCAGGAGCCTTCTCTTCCTTTTGTTTGCCTAAATACTGTCGCCCGCACGCCATCCGACCGCAGGCCTGTGCCAAGAATAAAAATATTTAATTTAAAGCGCTCCCCCTGAGATTCGGGAGGGCCATACCAGTCGGTTATAATTACGCCTCCGAAGGGATCGGCCGACAAAAGAGGCATGAACGCAATTGTGTCCAATGAAGCGCGCCAGAGAAAACTGTTGACGCCAATCCCTCCACCCCCTGAGCTGCCGCTATCTTTTGAACTTCCGCTTTCAAATAATGAGAAGCCGTCTTTACCAAAAAATTTCTCGGGTTCTTCGTAGGCGTATTGGTCGCCTGCGCCGACTTTTACGGGATACTTATATTCAATATCCGCTCCCTCACAGCCAAATAAAAACGGCACGATTAATAAAAACCAAACAAAGCGTTTCATCTAATAGACTTTCACAAATATTGTGCTGAACAACTAATTGTCCCTTTTAGCCTGTGCGGTTGAAAGAAACAAATAAATTAGCCGGTTTATTTTTAAAACATACGTTATTACCAAAGTGTTTGGCGGATGTCCCTTATATTCCGCGTTCCTCAAAATGACTTCGGTGATGTGGCCGATTTAACAGAACTGTGACAATTATGTAACACCGCTGTTTTTTTGCATCATTTGTCAATAACAATGTTTGACCAAATGGCTCAAAATAAATAGAAAAAGAAATAATCTAGAGGTAGCTACAGCTGTAAACGCGTTATGGCTGTTGTCTCTAACAATAATCTACCACGATGTGGTATTTAAGGAGAAGAGTAATATGAAGAAAATTCTTCTAGGATCAACAGCATTAGTTGCTGCTGGTATGATCGCTTCTGCTCCAGCAAGCGCAAAAATAAAGTTAGGCGTTGGCGGATACATGGAGCAATGGGTTGGCTATGTTAGCCAAGACGACGTTGGTGATGCAGATTACAGCGGCGTTGACGTAAAGTCAGACTC
>NZVJ01000120.1 GCA_002701455.1 Rhodospirillaceae bacterium | reverse complement strand
AACTGCTGACTAAAAAGTTTACTAGTCTTGAATCCGCCATGGTAGCTGTGGTTGGCGGCCCTGGTGAAGAATCGATTGCAAAACCAATACTTGATGAAATTCCCCCAGCACAAAAAATAGACTTAGTTGGAGCAATTCCATTCCTAGATGCAGCTGCTGTTATGGAAAAAGCTGCACTCTACGTTGGTAACGATAGTGGCCTTATGCATCTTTCAGCAGCCGTCGGAGCGCCGACATTGGGTTTGTTCGGTCCCACTTGCGAAGAAAATTATAGGCCTTGGGGCACACGATGCAGATACGTCAGGACAATCGAATCTTACGAACAATTATCACGGCATCCTGATTTTCGTCCTGACCCAACAAATAGTTTGATGAGTGGACTTTCAGTAGAGACTGTATTGAAGGCATGCGGCAACTTACTTGACGAAACCAGAAGCAGATAATACTTCTAGAATCATTTCCGGGGTCACCGTCGTTTGTAGTTTTCCCCGGTTCCTTTCATTGTCTTCAATAGGTGTAATAAGTGGATCTGGATTTAGAGGTTTTGATCCGCAAAAAATACCAAAGGCCTGTGTTCCAGCGGCGGCGGCAACATTTAGTATTCCAGTATCATTTCCAATACAGACATGGCAAAATTTAGTGACTGCAGCTGCCTCCAATATTGGATAATTTATAAGCGTTTTAATCCAGATAGGGTTACTAAAGTGCAGTGAAATACTGCGAGCCATTTCTGCGTCTTCTTTCCCGCCTACCAATACAATATTTGGATTAAGTTTGTTGTTTAATTCCTCTATAAGCTTAATAAAGTTCTCAGTGCCCCATTGTTTTCTTGGCTCACTAGATCCGATAGCCAACGCGATGCTTAGTGCTTTTCCTTTCGGAAGATTTTGCGCAGCTGATTTTAAAATTGCCTCTGAGAAATTTAAGGTGGGTTTATCATCATGAATGGTGATGTTATTTAATTGAAGTAGCCGAGTTGATTTTTCGATTGCATTCAACTTTTTATCATTTTTGGAAAGTGTGTGAGCTGAGGTAAGAAAGGCATCCTGCCAGCCGATCCCGAATCCTATTCTATTTGGTATACCTGCCCACCAACAAGCAATGCTATATCTGGCGGAGTTGTGTAAAATCCAAACGCGGTCGAATTTAAAAGGAGCTAAAAATTTCCCTAGATTAAAGGGGCCTAATATCCCAAAGTGATGCTCCTTATCTGGAGATAGATAGAGAACTTCTTTGATAAAAGTGGTTTCAGAAAGAAGCTGTTTTGCTAGTGAACGACTTTTTGTTAGAAGAGTGATCTTTTTAGATGGGGTGGCATTGGACAGTGCTTTTAAATGTGGCAGATGCCAAATTGTATCTCCAATACCTGGAAGTGGCTGGATAACTAATAACTTTTCACCACTTTTACTGGGCGCAGCCAAATGGTAATCTCCTATCGTTCTTGGATTTCTACTTTTCTGCGAACGTATTGAATTTAATAAATTGACTTAAATCTTTTAGAAGTTGAAGTAACACTTTGGTCTTATACTAAATATGACGCGGTTATTACAAGTTATGGCAGGAGCTCCCAATGGCGGCGCCGAGGTGTTTTTCACCCGTTTAGCTGGTGCACTATCGGAGATTGGGTATCCCCAAAAAGTTGTAATAAGGCAAAATAGAGACCGTTATAGGCAACTCCAAGAGAATGGTGTTGATGTAACGGAAATGGGTTTCGGCGGGCGATTTGACTTTTTAACTACTCGCAAGCTTAAAAAGTTAGCATTGGATTACCAACCAGACATTGTTTTGACTTGGATGACTAGGGCAACACAAAAAATGCCCAGCGGGAACTTCAAACACGTCGCTCGGTTGGGTGGCTACTACGACCTAGAAAAATATAAAAAATGTGATTGTCTCATTGGCAATACACGAGCGATTGTCAATTACATGACTGATCAGGGTTGGCCATCCGATCGAACTATATATATTCCAAATTTTGTTGATGAAAGAAGAGGTTTGCCTCTCGAACGTTCGACGTTTGATACTCCGGCGGGGGCTCCTGTCATTCTTGCACTTGGCAGGCTACACGAAAATAAAGGCTTCGACGTGCTTTTAGAAGCATTATCCGATCTGCCAGATGTTTTTCTTTGGTTGGCTGGTGAGGGGCCACAGAAACGATTCTTGACCAGAATGGCGAATAACCTAAAAGTTTCTGATAGGGTTCGTTTTTTAGGCTGGAGATTAGATGCACCAAATTTATTGGCAACCGCTGACGCGCTTATTTGTCCATCTCGCCATGAACCACTTGGAAATGTGATTTTGGAAGCTTGGGCTCAAGAAAGGCCGGTTATAGCAGCAGCTAGCGACGGCCCAAAAGAATTAATACAAAATGGAAAAAATGGTTTTTTATGTGAAATTGACAATGCATCTAATTTAGCTGATACGATACAAAANATTCTNTCCGATTCANNCNTAGCCANAGAAATAGCNCGCGANGGCGCAAAGACNTATAAAAGCAATTTTTCAAAAAATATTGTAGTTGGAAAATANCAAGACTTCTTTGAAAAGGTTGTGCAGTAAAGATTCGTATTCTTTTTAATGTCCACTTATACTAGAAGGGATGATAAAGATAACATCAGTTCCTACGACCCTAAAGCCCTGTGGAGTGCAATATGTCCATTACAGATGTGAACGTACCAAACGACCTAGATTCGCTGTGGATGCCTTTCACAGATAATAGAAACTTTAAAAAACAGCCTAAATTGTTCAGCGAGGCGGAGGGAATGTATTATTATACTCCTGACGGGAGAAAAGTTCTGGATGGGACATCAGGACTTTGGTGCGTCAATGCTGGACATAGACGCAAACCGATAATTGAGGCGGTAAGTAAGCAAGTAGAAAAACTCGATTATGCCCCAGGTTTTCAGGTAGGACACCCTTTATCTTTTGAATTTGCTTCGCGCTTAGTAGGAATGGTCAACGAATATAGTCACGTTATGTTCACGAATTCAGGATCAGAATCTGTTGATACGGCATTAAAAATAGCCCTGGCGTATCAACGCAATATAGGGCAAGGCAATCGAACAAGGTTTGTTGGCCGAGAGCGTGGATATCATGGTGTTGGATTTGGTGGTATCTCCGTAGGTGGAATATCTCCAAACCGAAAGATGTTTGGTAATATGCTGACAGGGATAGATCACTTAAAGCATACGCATAACCTTGAACACAATGCGTTTATAAAAGGACAGCCGGAATGGGGGGCACATCTTGCAGATGACTTGGAATCAATTGTAGCGCTTCATGATGCCTCCAACATAGCCGCTGTTATTGTAGAACCTGTTGCTGGTTCAACTGGTGTCCTGATACCTCCTAAAGGTTATCTCCAACGCTTACGAGAAATATGCACAAAGCACGGAATATTATTAATTTTTGATGAAGTAATTACTGGCTTTGGGCGCCTTGGTGATAGCTTTGCAAATGAATATTTCGGCGTTAAGCCAGATATTTTTACTACCGCAAAAGGGATAACAAATGCCACAGTGCCAATGGGAGCAGTTTTTGTCCGTGATGGAATATATGATTCCTTTATGGAGGCAGCTCCAGAGGGAGCAATTGAATTTTTTCATGGCTACACCTACTCAGGACACCCGCTTGCCTGTGCCGCAGGACTGGCTACTCTAGAGGTTTATCGGGAAGAGGATTTATTTGCGCGTGCGGCAGAGCTAGCTCCATATTTTCAAGAAGCCGTTCATTCTTTAGCTGATTGCAGCAACGTAATTGATGTAAGAAACTTAGGTTTGATGGGAGCAATTGAATTAGAATCGATCGTAGATAAACCTACTGTGAGGGCTATGGAGGCATTTCAGAAAGCCTTTGAAGCAGGTCTTTTAGTAAGAACCACTGGTGATACAATTGCACTCTCGCCGCCGTTGATAGTTGAAAGAAAGCATATAGATTTTATTGCCGAAACAGTTCGAGACGTCCTTAAAACCGTTCATTAATTTCACTGCAAAATGATCGGAAATTCTCGGAGTTTATAAAAGATGCGAAGCTTAATTGTCTCAATCCTATTGGCAGGATCTCTGATGGGTTGTGCTGAGACTATAAGGAAGAATATAGACAAAGTTTTTGGAGACAATTCTGAAAAGGATCGTGCCATTCCTGAAGCAGTTTACTGTTACCGAACGATTGGAAAAGTTAATTGTTACTCTGAACCCCTGCCTGGGCAAGAGGCAAATCGACTAATTGGTTATGATGGCAAATCACCACGATCTACTGCGGCAACAGGTCCTTTGCGACCTTGACACCCAGCTCAAGAAAATTCTTGATATAGATAATTGTAAATGGATAAAAAAAGTTGCCAAGCTTTCAACTTATTTCACGCAAAAAGCCTGTTTATCTGCCTTTTAGTCGGCGCGAGTATAAGATTTCAATGGGGCTAATTTCTCTCCAGTTGAAAGACTGGATAGAAGTAGATGAGCATTTCTATGACGAATTAAAAGAAAAAAAACAACTATTAGCATCAAGGTATGCCGAGGTTTTCTCCCATCGTCCGGGCAGCTTGGAGGCGCAAAAAGAGGTGCTTAATCTTCTTTTAGAGCATATGACATATCACTACCCAGGCCTTCTTAAAGTAGGGCAAAATGATGTTACTTTAAATGAGCTCCAATGGACGTTTAAGAAAAACGACTTTGAAAAAGTTCCATTGGACTTATGCGGGCGTATTGTACAAGAGGATTTGTGTCTGATGGCACCCAGCTCAAATGGTTATACGTTAGAAGCAGCTTCGCTGTGCTTTCCTGCTAGATGGAGATTAATTGACAAAATGGGTTTGCCTATGAGCGAAATTCACGGGCCAGTGCCCGATTATGCTGAAAAATTAGCTCGCCCTGTGGATAGTTTTTTTAATCGCATTGATATTGATCGTCCTGTTTGGCGAGTTAACTGGTCACTGACTACCGATCCAACTTTATTTCAACCAGTGCGTCAAAAAAACAGCATGCCAAAACAGCCCATTACATCTAAAAACGCCGGTGAGAAAGTTTATATTAGATGTGAACGTCAAACACTGCGNCGCCTGCCAGATACCGGGTGGATATTGTTTACCATTAAAACGTATCTTGATAGGGTTTCAAAATTAAATAGCTATCCCAAAGAAGCAGAGAACCTGGCCTCATTGCTGNGAAGTGCGCCAGACTCCNTATTGTCATATAAAAACATCAATTCTTTCTTNGAACCTTTACTGAAATATCTAGACGACTTAGTGGAGCAAAAGCTAATCAAAAGATAATTATTGAGCTANAGTGACGGATCGTTTAGCTGTTCTCGTAATTCGGTTTTGAGAATTTTGCCGTAGTTATTCTTAGGGAGGTGTTCGACAAATAAATACTCCTTAGGTCTCTTAAATCGCGCGATGTTATCTAGACAGAGTTGGTCAAGCTCATCAGAAGTAGCATTTTCGCCCTCATGCAANCACACNAAAGCTGTTACGGTCTCACCCCAATCATCGTGTGGCNTGCCAACTACTGCTACCTCATAGATCGATGGATGTTTGAGAAGGACTTCCTCGATTTCCCTTGGATAGATATTTGTGCCCCCCGAAATTATCANATCTTTTGATCGATCTTTTAAGGTCAAAAAGCCTTCNNCATCTAAAGCGCCAATNTCCCCAGTCCAAAGCCAACCGTCACGAATGGAAGTTTNTGTCGCTTCACGGTTCTGCCAGTATCCAGACATAACCACATCACCACGAACTATAATTTCGCCAACTTCGCCAGTTGGAACTGCGGTTCCTTGTTTGTCCACAACGCGAACATCGACGTCNGTTCTGGCGATTCCTACAGAGGCCAGTCTGCTGTGATAATTGGGATNCATAGTGTCATTGATCAATCTTTTNGGCAGCCCTGTAATAGTCATAGGTGATTCCCCCTGTCCATATATTTGGACTAGTTTNGGNCCTAAAANATCCAGCGCTTTCAATGTATCATTCAAGTACATCGGTGCACCNCCATAGACGATAGTTTTCAACTGCTCTAGATTTGCAGTTTGGATATTTGGTGCATTGATCAAACGGGTTACCATCGTGGGCGCAAAGAAAAAACTGCTATTTGGCCAATGTTCTATAAGCTCCAGTGTTTCCGCGACATCAAATCCACCACTTTTTGGTATAACATTATTAGCCGCACGAGCAATATGCGGGATAGCGTATAAGCCGGAACCATGGCTCATTGGAGCCGCATGTATCAAACTATCGCCTGGTTCAATNTAGTCGACGTCGGCTAGATAATTCATGGTCATGGAATAAAGGTTACGGTGCGAGAGCATAGCGCCTTTGGGNCGACCAGTNGTTCCTGAAGTATAAAAAAGCCAAGCTAAATCGGTTGGAGTGACTTCCTTTGGAGGAATCCCGACAGAATTTTTAAGAGCTAAATANTCATTAGAGCCTGTTTCGATTGCATGTTCTAGAAACTCAGTGTCTGTTCTTGCATCCTTAACAGCTTCCGAGAGTTCTTTTGTGAAAAAACACGCTCTTGCTCCGCTATTTTCTAAAATGAAACCAAACTCGCGAGGATGTAATTTAGAGTTTATTGGCACGACACATAACCCGGCTTGCCACGCCCCAAATATTATTTCTATTACCTCCGGTGAGTTCTTCATTATCAGCGCCACTCGATCACCAGGGTTTAACTNCAATATATTTTGGAGCCCGTGGCCAAGTCTTGCCGCATTCTCTTTTAACTGNNTATAAGTTANNANCGTTTTTTGGCCAATAGATACGGCTGCGTAGTCNGGGTAGGTAAGGGCTGTGCGGGATAGAAGTCCAGCTAAATTCATGGGGCGGGGCCTCTTTTATTTAATGGTTTGATCGCTGAGGATGTACGAGGTAAAAAAATCAATTAGGTTATGATAACAACTAAAAGAAATACTCGACAAGTCTATAAAACAATAAATAAATTTTTACTGGTTCTGATTATTGGAGGCAATATCCATGATTATTAAAGACATTAGGGTATATCAAATTAGGGCTCCATGGATTGAAGCACCTAAATTTAGCCTAACGCCGCCCCAATTCAGGGACATCCTTGTATTAGAACTGGAAACCGAAACTGGTATCGTTGGAATGGGCTATCTTATTCTTTTGAGTGGAGGAGGCTNAACAATTCAANCCTGCATAAAGGAACTAATCATACCGGAATTATTAGGCAAGAATGCAACTGATGTAGAGGCAATCTGGCAACATCTCTGGAAAAGAAATTACTGGATAGGTAGAATGGGAGTAACTGTACTGGCACAGTCTGCGGTCGATATTGCTCTTTGGGACGCCTTGGGAAAACAAACCAGCATGCCCTTGCATAGATTATGGGGCCACTGCAATGACAGTATTCCAGCTTATGGCAGTGGGTGTTGGAGAGGCTATGGACCTGAGGGAATGGTCGAGCGAGCCCAACGTTACGTTAAGGACGGTTTCANAGCCATAAAAATGCAAAGCGGTATGTTATATAATGGCCGTCAGGATGTAGAAAATTTATCGATGATGCGTGATGCTTTAGGCGAGGATATCGATATTATGACTGATGTTAACATGGCTTGGACAGCTGACGAGGCTATAAAAATAGGCAAAAAACTTCAAGAGTTTAATTTGTATTGGCTTGAAGAGCCTGTTCACTGCGAAGATTTTGAAGGTTACTTTAGGATTGCTGACGTCTTAGATACCCGGGTTGTGGGTGGTGAAACGCACTTTACTCGTTTTGATATGAGACCGTTTTTTGAGAGCGGTAAAATCCCTATTCTGCAACCTGACATTATGCGGGGGGGCTTCACGGAGCTCAGGAAAATAGCCACCGTTGCAGATACCTGGGGAATCACAATAGCACCTCATTTATTTCCCGAATTAATGGTTCAGCTGATGGCGTCCATACCTAACGCGCATATCATTGAGTACGTGAATTGGATGGACGACGCTTGGGTTAACCCAGTGCTTCCGGAGCAGGGACGGTATTCCGCCCCTGAGCGACCCGGTCATGGACTAGAATTCAAGAAGGATTTTATTTCAGAATATATTTTGAAATAACCTACTCGGCAGCCTCTAGTTGCAGCCCCAATCCTTGTAATGCATCGCGTATTGAAGCTTTCTGCAAATCTGTTGGCTCAGGCATAGGCGCTCTTGATAAACCTGCGGGACACCCTTGTAGTGATTGTGCATACTTAGTGCAGGCTGGCAGATTGTCGCCAAACATAGCGTTCCATAGTCGCAATAATTGTTCATGCAATGTTAAAGCGCGCGAATGATCGCCCGCCTTAACCGCATCCCATAATTCCACGCTAGCGTGAGGAGCTGCAGTTAAAATTGCGGCTATCGAGCCCCTGCAGCCTAGCATATAAGCAGGATACATAAGGGCATCCACCGCACTGAAAATATGATCTTCCGGCCTTGCATCCATCACAAGGTCTGCCATTAGTTTCAAGTCTCCCGCGCTTTGTTTGACACCGATTACACCGGGAATTTCTCTCATTATTTCAAGCAACAGTTGAGGAGATAAGTAAGTCCAAGGAACTACGTTATAAATTATTATAGGCAATCCTGTTTCCGCGGCCATTATCCGGAAATGCTCTTTCATTGCTTGATCGTCTGGCCGGAAGAGGTAATGAACGGGAGTTACTTGCAGCGCGGCAACCCCCATATCGGCTACGGCTTTTCCCCGTTTTATAGCGTCGCGAGTACTATCCGTTATTATTCCCGCGATTACCGGAATACGGTTTGATGCCGCGTCCATGGCTGTTTCTATTAGTTTTTGGTACTCTTCGATTTCTAGGGTATGACCCTCACCAGTACTTCCACCAACTGCTGTTCCTTTGGCTCCTGCTCCTATTAGCCAATTAATTTGATCATGAACCAGCTTATAATCTATCTCGTCGTTGGAACCAAATGGCGTTGTAGCTGGGGGGATAACTCCGGTTAGTTCAATCATTGT
>NZVJ01000119.1 GCA_002701455.1 Rhodospirillaceae bacterium | reverse complement strand
AAGCTACGAGCTAACTGCTATAGATCTTCTAGATAAAAGAGCAAGGTATCTGGGATTAGAAACTATTGTGGTAGGTGATGATTATTTATTTTATAGAGATGCTTACTTCCAAAGCAGAGAATTTGAAATAAATGATGGACTTGTTGAAGATGACTTCGATGACTTCGATGACCTTGAATTTGATAATTAATTCTCTCTACTTTCAAGCTTAATGCTAATAAAATCAGAATGGCTTATATGTATTAAGTCAGATATCTTTCTAATTAAATGGTCTTCGTATTTATCTAAACTTCCATCGGCAAAAGCAAGTTTCCAAAGTCTTGATAACAATTCTAGCTTGTCAGTATAGGAAAACTCATCATTTACAACTCTTGTATATTCATAAAGAGAGGTTGATTCCTCTACAGTCTTTTCTGCATCATCAATTAATTCATTAATCATGTCATCTTGTAGGTTATAAGTTTCTTTTAAGGAATCTTTCAAAGAGATAATTTCTGATTCATTAAAGATCTTATCTGCAAATGCAACTTCAATTAATAATGCAGAACAAGCTTTATCCAATAAAGAAATCTTTTCTTCATCCACGCTTTCTTTTTTATCAGAGAAACCACTTAATAAATCTTTTATTTTTTTTATCATTCTACAAATTCTACAGCTAATTTTTTAAAATGTTCGATAGGATGTTCCATTGCATCTATTTGAGTTAAAAATTTTCTTATTTCCTTAGCACCATTTAACCCTTTAAATAATCCCATTAAGTGTTTAGTAGCATGTGCCAGTTTTATTCCATTTTTGTATTGAAATTCTAAGTAGGGCAGGTATTCCATAAGAATCTCTTGTCTATTTTTTGCTTTTTTCTGTTTATTAAAAATTAATTGATCGACATCCTTTAATAAGTAAGGATTGTCGTAAGCTTCTCTTCCCATCATTACGCCATCTACCTTATCTAGATGATGTAAGCTTTCTTCAATGGATGTAATTTCGCCGTTAATCACAACTTTAATATCCTTAAATTTTTCTTTAAGTTTATAAACTCTTGAATAATTAATAGGAGGAATTTCTCTATTTTCTTTTGGACTTAGGCCTTTTAACCAAGCTTTTCTAGCGTGCACGATAAAAGTTTCNCATCCTGCATCTTTAACGTGACTAATGAAATTATCCANCCCNGTTTCTTCATTCATATCATCNACACCNATTCTGCATTTAACTGTTATAGGAATNTTTGTATTCTCAATCATTTTGCTAATACATTGTGCGACTAATTCAGGNTCTTTCATTAAAATTGCACCAAATCTTCCTTTTTGTACTTTGTCGCTAGGGCAACCAACATTTAAATTAATCTCTTTAAAGCCAAAATTCTCACAACTTATTACCGCTTCTGCTAAGACTTCAGGGTCAGATCCACCTAATTGAATAGCCAAAGGGTGTTCCCTTTGATGATAATTTAACAAAGATGATCGATCGCCATGTAATACAGCATTTGCATGAATCATTTCTGTATAGAGTAAAGTTTCAGAAGTTATTGTTCTAAGAAAATAACGTTCG
Organism: Rhodospirillaceae bacterium; assembly: GCA_002701455.1. Lineage (GTDB taxonomy): Bacteria > Pseudomonadota > Alphaproteobacteria > Thalassobaculales > Thalassobaculaceae. The sequence goes on along the minus strand of NZVJ01000119.1, from coordinate 8,184 downwards.
TGGCGATCTGTCCTATCCATCATAGGAGCAACGGAAAACCTATGATTCATTAAGGATGAAGCGGTAACGCGTAATAGTCAAAAAACAGATACATGATTATCGTGCAAATTACTAAAGTTAAAACCATTACAGGTAACCCTTTTTGAGCCCACTTAAGAGGAGTTATTGCTAAATCTGGATTTCCAGTTGTTTTAGCAAGTTTTTCTGAAACTGTAACTATATATACATTTGCAGTTGAACCAATATGAGTACCATTACCTCCCATACCAACCCCTATTGCAAGACACCAGCATAAAGCAGCGATATTAACACCGACCGTTTCTAGTGAAGCAATTATTGGAATCATAGCAGCCGTAAACGGTATATTATCTATTGCTGCCGACATAACAGCTGCAACCCACATCAATGCTATACAGGTCATCATAAAGTTTTCTTGTATGACTTCGCCAGTCACTGGATCTATTAAGAAAGGAACAATATATTGTCCTAGATATTCTAGGAATTTACTTCCTTCTACACCACCAACTAACATAAAGAGAGCAACAAAAAACATTAGCAGCGGAATTTCATGAGTCATATTTTTCATGACATCCTCAAATTCAATTTCTTTAGCCAAAATTGTTAGAAGAATAAGGCCAGTTCCCGCTACCATCCAGGGTTCCCAGTGTATTGTGTTATGAATTATGAAGAGGATGACCATTAATCCAAGAATAGACAGAGATTTATTCCATAAACTTTTGTCTTTATAAGGAATAGAGTCTTCAAATTTACCTTCTGGTTCGATAGCTAGTTCTTTTTTAAATAAATATTTCATAAAGAAAAGTGTAGCTATCCAAGCAACAAAAACTATAGGGAACATTTTGTAAGCAAATGGCATGAAAGCAATATCAAATGCCGAACCTATCATAAGATTAGGCGGATCCCCAACTAATGTTGCTACACCACCGGTATCGGATAATAAAGCTGCTGCCATTAGATAAGGAATAGCACTAACTCTCATTTTTTGGCAAATCAATACGATTAATGGACCAAAAATTACAACAGTGGTAACGTTGTCTAATAATAAAGAAATTACTGTTACAGCTGTCCCAAGTAAGGCTAAGAGCATAAATTGTCTTCCCTTGGCTATTTTTCCAATATTAGCTGCAAGAACTTCAAAACCGCCTGAATTTATCATGATAGCAACAACTGCCATCATCGAACCTAATAGAAATACAACATTCCAATCAACCGCCTCAAAAGCTTGCTCAGGGGAGTAGAAACCGTAAGATTGTCCTACAACTAACATTACTGCAGCTCCCGCCATAGCTACTTTCACTCTATGAAAGCCATGTAATGTCTCTGTAAATATTAGAATAAAACTAGCTGCTAATATAATTCCAGAAATCAACATCCCTTCATTCATAACTATCGTTTCCATACTTACCTCGAATTTATTAATGTATATTAAACTAAACTGATATAGCTTAAACTTAAATAATGATTCCTGTTAGCGATAATTTATTTTTTAGTCCGGAAAACATCGATAATTCTCAAGAACCTAATCTAACGATTATTTTAAAGGATCAAGAATTTTTAACATCAAAAAATTCAGAATTTTTAATATTTGAAGAAGAAGATCTGAAATGGTCAGAGATGAATTTAGCCAATAAACAATTCCTAGGTTTTTTAAATAATAAACCTTGTTATCTGTCTGAACTAACCTCAGAAAGCAAAATTGATGACGGAACCATGCTAACTCCATTAAGGAATCTATTAGGCAGAATACCTGATTCTTTATTTACAGCATGCTCTCGGTCTATTCAGTTAAGTGAATGGTATAAAAATAATCAATTTTGTGGTGCTTGTGGTTTAAAAATGCAAAGACATAATTCAGAAAGGGCGATGTTCTGTACTTGTAATAATCTTCTTATTTATCCAAAAATTTCTCCTTGCATAATCGTACTGGTAACAAAAGGAGAAGAGTTATTATTAGCCCATAATAAAAATTTTCCAGGAGCTTTCTATAGCACACTTGCAGGTTTTATCGAGGCAGGTGAATCAGCCGAATCTGCTATTCATCGAGAAATTTACGAAGAGGTAAAAATAAAAGTTAAAAATATTCAATACTATGGAAGTCAATCTTGGCCTTTTCCTAGTCAGCTGATGCTAGGTTATCATGCAGAATACTTAGAAGGGGACATTACTCCGGACGGAGAAGAAATAGACTCTGCGGATTGGTTTAATTATAAAAAATTACCGCAAGTGCCTACAGGAAATATTTCTATCTCAGGTCAATTAATAGAGAGTTATATAGAAAAATTAAAAAACTAGGTTTTATTTCTAGGATCGTTAGAAGCTCTTCCCCATTCTTTAGCACTTTTTTTAGGTTTTACTTCTTCATTTATTTTTATTTCTTCAGGAGANTGTAATTTTTCTTTTTTAGGAATATTCTTANCTCCAATCTCAGGTTTCTTNTCCTTGATAATCCTTTTCTCTANAACTTCAGTNTTTTTATCATCTTTTTTTGTAACCAATTTGTCTTCACTATTTTGTTGTTTTGCTTTTTTTAAAGGTTNAGCTTTATTGTTTGCAGATTTATCCTGAGATTTTTTCTTAAGATNATCCTGTTTGGGTTTNCCTTGTTGAGGTTTCTTATTTTGTGATCTATTTTTATTTTTCTGATTTAAATCCTTNCCTTTAGATTTATTCTGAGAATGCTTTTTATTTTGATTATTATTTGGTTTTCTATTTTGATTATTTTTCCTTTTTTGATTGGTCGGTTTTCTTCTAGGCTTTGATTGTTTTTTCTTAGGTTTTACTTCTTGATTTTTAGGATCAATTAGTGCTTTAAAGAATTTTTTAATTAAACTTTGTCCTTTCTTCTTGGGTTTTTTTGGCGGTGTAAGATTAACGGCTGGTTTCTCAAAAGTAGGCTTTTTATAATCTAAAGACGAGCTCNCCTTATTATCNCCTATCTCACTTTGAATCTCGTAACTTGGATTTTCNTTATTTTTACCTTGTTTTAATCTATTAACTTCAAATCTGTTATCTGATCTTGTTGGATCAGAAACAACAATTACTCTTACATCTGTTCTTTCTTCAATTTCATTTATTCTAGACCTTCTTTCATTTAATAAAAAAACTGACATATCTGATGAAACTATAGCTCTAACTTCACCACTTTTCTTTTTGCTTGCCTCTTCTTCGATAAGTCTCAATACAGCAGTAGATAGACTAGCTACATCTTGCATCCATCTTTGCTGAAGAGAAGGTCTTAATCTTTGCCTAGACATTTCCAGTAAACCAAATCTTGAAATTCTTCCTACTTGCACTTTAGCTCTATCAATAGACAGCGCGCTCCATACCTTATCTTCAACAGCTCTCTTGTTTTTTAATGAAAGCATGTCAATAAAATCTATTACTATCAATCCACCTATGTCTCTAAGTCGTAATTGTTTTCCTATCTCAGTTGCAGCTTCTAAATTTGTATTCAAAGCCGTCTCTTCAATATCACTACCACTTGTTGCTTTGGCTGAATTTATATCTATGGCAACCAATGCTTCTGTTTGATCTATCACTATTGAGCCACCACTTTGAAGATCTACACTTCTTGAATAAGCGGTTTCAATCTGACTTTCAACTTGATACCTAGTAAATAGAGGTATAGCTTCATCATAGCGTTTAATTTTATCTTCAAAATCTGGCATTAATTTTGAAGTGAATTCAAAAGCTTTTTCATAGGCCTCATCGGTATCAATAAGCACTTCAGTGATATCTTCTCTTAGAAAGTCACGTAATGAACGTGATACTAAATCATTTTCACGGTATATCAGGAATGGAGCTTTCCTGAGTTGATTTGCTTCCTGTATTGCATCCCATAAGTTTACTAAATAATCTAAATCCCACTTAAGTTCATCATACGAGACACCCTCACCAGCAGTTCTCAAAATTATTCCCATGTCATTTGGAACTTCAAGTTTACGCATTTTCTCTCGCATTTCGTCTCTAGACTTTCCTTCTATACTTTTTGAAATACCTCCTGCTTCAGGATTATTAGGCATAAGTACCAAGTAATGTCCAGGTAAGGAGATGAAAGTACTTAAAGCCGCTCCTTTAGTGCCCCTTTCTTCTTTTTCAACTTGAATAATTATTTCTTGACCTTGCGTAAGACAGTCATTTATTGAGTCCTTACCTTGCTTTGTTTTTAGAAAACTTGGTGCAAGCTCTTTAACTGGCAAAAAACCATGTCTTTCAGATCCAAAATCTATGAAAGCAGCTCCGAGACTTTGTTCTATTCTAGAAACTCGAGCCTTATATATATTAGACTTCTTTCTTTCCTGTCCAGATTGCTCTATATCAAAATCATAAATACTTTGGCCATCAACCAAAGCGACTCTCAACTCTTCTGGTTGAGTAGCATTAATCAACATTCTTTTCATTTTTTCCCCTATTTAAGGAAAGCAGATAGCAATAAGTGCCAGGTATATAATATATTTTGAAAGGTAGGTGAATTATTTTGTATCTTTTGCCACACCTACGTAGCTAATGTTCTCTTAGAGACTTATTCTATACTGCTCTTAATTTAAATTCTTTATGCGTCCTACTTTTTATATAAAAATGCGCATCTAAGCTTACAAAATAACATAAAATTACTTCTAGTTAAAGATTTCAAGTGATGCAAGAGAATTTTCATCAAGTTTCTAGTTATACGGTTGACTCTCAATATGAAGGAGTAAGACTAGATAATTGTCTTATTTCTAAGCTAAAAGGATTACCAAGAACTAAGATTTACTCAATCATTAGAAAAGGTGAAGTAAGAGTTAATAGATCACGGCAAAAACCTAGTTATCGTCTAAAGTTAAATGACATCATCAGAATTCCTCCTTACACCACTCAGTTAAAAGTAACTAAGCAAGCCACAGAAAAATACAGAGATAGAATAGAAAGCTCAATAATAAGAAAAGAAAAGGATTTTCTAATTCTAAATAAACCTGTAGGAGTGGCTTGTCATGGAGGAAGTGGNATTTCTTTGGGTTTAATAGAGACAGTNAGACAACTTAATAAAAAATATATTNATGCNCAATTAGTTCATAGAATTGATAANGACACCTCTGGTTGTTTAGTAATTGCATTGAAAAAGAATATTTTAAGAGAATTTCATAAAGAAATTAGAGATAAAAATGTAGAAAAAATCTATAAAGCAATAGTAAAGGGNGAATGGCCAAAATCNTTAACAAATATAACTCTTCCCATTAAAAAGGAAAGTCGAAAATCTGGAGAAAGGTTCGTTAAAATTAANAAAANAGGGAAAATATCCGAAACTGAATTTCAATTGATTAAAAGCAATAANTCCCATAGCCTTGTTAAGGCTAAAATTATTACTGGAAGAACACATCAGATAAGGGTGCATTCTATGCACNAGGGTTACCCAATAGTTGGAGATCTTAAATATGGAGATTCTAATTACAATAAAGAACAGCAAATNAAAGGACTAAATAGAATGTTACTGCATGCTGAGTCTATTAATTTTTACAATATGGGAATNGAGCAATCTTCTCCTNTCCCNGATATTTTTAAAAAATATGTCTAGAGANAATAAATCATTAAATTTAAGGGAGGGCGCNTTNCCTATAAANATGAATCTCATCTTTAANGAAACNGATTTAAAAGATATAGGGCAACTTAAAGANTCAATAAAAGGAGATATAGAAATNTCNTTAATATCTAAAGATTTATTTCGTTTTGAAGGATCTATCTCTGCNGGTTTTATTGATAAATGTCAATCGTGTCTAAAGGATATTCAAGTGGGTCTAGATTTTTCTAGTAACCTAGCTATAAAAGATGAAACCTTGATGATGGAAGACAGCTCCAATCAGGATCAGACTCACTATCAGAATTTAGAATATTTTAATATTAAGCAATTAATTGAAGAAGAAATTTCTTTGAATTATCCNAATATTGTTANATGTGAAGAAGAATGTNTAGAAAATAGACCAAAAATAGATCAANAAAAAAATCTACCTTTTAAAAAAATTAGAGACTTGATCGACNAGTTCAACTAAAATCCNCGCCGGAGCAATGTAATGGCAGTACAAAAAAGTAAAAAATCAAAATCTAAAAAACTTCAGAAGAGGGCACATCAGTCTTTATCAAANCCGACTTTNTCAACTGATCCAGTAACGGGAGAAAGGCATTTAAGGCATCAAATGACAGCTGATGGCTTCTATAAAGGTAANAAAATAGTTGAAGTTAAACAAAAAGAAGANCCTTTAGAGGAATAAACTGATGTCCAGTAGAGTNGCTTTTGTCTTTCCTGGACAAGGTTCTCAGTCNNTCGGCATGCTTGAACATTATTTTTCTAATGAAGAAAAATTTAATTATGTNTTTGATACTGCAAAAGAAGTCTTAGGAATTAACTTTAAAGANCTNGTTCTAAATGGATCTCCTGAAGATTTATCACAAACACAAATTACACANCCATTAATGCTTACAGCAAATAANGCTATTTGGGAGTGTCTNGAACTNTCTGCTGAGAATATAAAAATTATGGCTGGACATTCCTTAGGAGAATTCTCTGCTTTCGTNGCAGCTAAAAGCTTTAGTTTTGAAGAAGGGCTAATACTTGTATCAGCTAGAGCAAAATATATGCAGGAAGCAGTNCCAAANGGTNTAGGAGCAATNGCAGCAGTAATAGGTCTTAATTTTAATCAATTAAGTACTATTTGCACNTCTATTAATAAAGAANATTCTTTAGTTCAATTAGCCAATATTAATTCTTCAAACCAAATAGTAATTTCAGGAACAAAAGAGGCCGTAAANTTAGCTTTAGAAAAATCTAAAGAANNGGGTGCTAAAAGNGCTCAGCTNTTACCTATGAGTGTTCCTGCTCATTGCGAGCTCATGAAACCTGCNTCTGNAAAATTTAAAGAAGTTTTAAATTCTATAAATATACAAANGCCATTNTGTGGNGTATTGCAAAATGTCGATGCTTCTATGTCAGATAATGTGGATCAAATCTATGAAAACTTAATTCAACAGATTTACAAACCTGTTCAATGGACAAATANAATGAAATATCTTGAAGGTATTTCTATTGATAAATTTGTTGAATGTGGTCCATCNAAAGTCTTGTCTGGTCTAATTAAAAGGAGCGTAAAAGAAGCATCTATNATTTCTTTNGACAATTATGATTNTTTTTTAGATAGGGAGAACTTNATATGAAAGTAGCTTTAGTAACAGGGGCTAGTAGAGGAATTGGTCAAGCAATTTCATTNCAGTTAAAAGANGATGGTTATAGGGTNCTAGGAACTGCNACCACTTCATCAGGGATAAAGAGTTTAAANGACAAAGGAATAGAAGGTTTAGAGCTTGATTTAAATTCTCCCAATTCTAAAGAAACATTTTGGCAAGAAATTGAATCTANAGAAGTNAATATCTCTATTCTTNTAAATAACGCAGGAATNACAAGAGATAACATTGTACTTAGAATGTCAGATAATGAATGGCAGGACATTATGAATGTNAACCTTAATGGANCTTTTTACTTAACCAAAAAAATTCTAAAAATGATGCTCAAATTAAAATGGGGAAGAGTGATCAACATAACCTCGACTTCTGCATCAATAGGAAANAAAGGCCAATCTAACTACTCAGCAGCTAAAGCTGGTGTAGAAGCATTCACTAAGTCACTTGCNAGAGAAGTGGGTAAAAGAAACATAACAATAAACTCTATAGCTCCAGGCTTTATATCTACAGANATGACAGANCAAAATGANGCAGTAAANTCNNAAGATTTAATNAATGAAATACCATTAGGGAGNTTTGGCAAACCAGAAGAAGTAGCTCANCTNGCTTCTTTTCTCTGCTCNGAGGAAGCGTCTTATATTACTGGACAAATCTTACATATAAATGGTGGTTTATATATGTNAATATTTGACATTAGNANTAAATTGTACGCATAAATAATGAAAAAAATTTTAAAGATAGTAAAATGCCAANTTCTCAAATCGTGTATCTAAAAAAAGTGGTTAAAATCGGGAGAAAAGTATGANTATTGAAGAAAAAGTACAAAAAATAGTTTGTGAACAACTTGGAGTTTCAGCNGAAGAAGTCAAGTTAGAAGCTTCATTTATTGACGACCTAGGTGCAGATTCATTAGATACTGTAGAATTAGTAATGGCTTTTGAAGAGGAATTTGAATTG
>NZVJ01000118.1 GCA_002701455.1 Rhodospirillaceae bacterium | reverse complement strand
TTTAGCCGGATTACCCAAAGTGCATTTATCTAAATCCGGTGCGCGGCCCCCACCTACATTTAAAAGTATTAATCTTATAGCCCTTCCAATAGTTGCGTTAGCTCGGTTACCTGATCCAAACGCATTTGCACCACCATTCATACCAATTTCAGCAGCAATTGGACCATTTACAATTAATAATGGGGCGGCCACATGTGTTGTGGCCTGGACGCCGTTTAAATTAAATTTCCTGTCAGTTAAGGCGAGCATAGCAGCACGAACCACTGGCGCATACTCCGCTTTACATCCAGCCATAATCATATTAACTGCTAACACTCCGCGGCTTAAACCTCCCCACCTTGGTGGAACTTTACACTCTACAAAATCCGGATCTCCGCCTAAAGTTTCTACAAATTCCAAAACCTTATCTTGTGTTGGTGGGACTACTGGTAGACCATCTGTCCAGCCAAGCTCAAAATATTTCTCAATTGCTTCGTCTAAAGTCCCCTTCCTTAAAGATACTTCAGTAGAAAAAAAAGCCTCTAATTTATTCACCTGGCTCCCGTCCATTGAAAACGTCCTAGTTTATTTTAAAGTATTAGATAATCGCTCAACTGCCTCACCATAATCTTCCATAAATTCATAAACAATCGTTTTTACAGACTTTTCTTTATTCATCAAACCAACCGCCTGTCCCACATAGTAGGTTGACAAAGCCACTGCACCCTCGTGACCAAGTGAAGCTTTTCTATCTATTTTATCCATCGCGGGACGCGAGAGGACTCCTTGCAAAGGCATCTCTAAAGGCTGTAAAGCATTTGGAGATGCCCAAGCATCTGTCCAAGCAGACTGGAGTTGCCGTGTCGGTTTACCTGTTCTACTTCTAGAACGTACGGTATTTCGAGCGTTTGCCTCCAACATTTTCTTTTTTACGGTTGGTGTGGTCTCGGCTTCAGGCGTAGTTAACCAAACTGAACCACACCATACACCGGCCGCGCCCATAGCCATGCAAGCTGCCATCTGCCCGCCTGTCGCTATGCCACCAGCGGCGAGTACAAATATGTCTTCATTGGACTTTACAGCTTCAATTACATCAGGGACTACGACCATAGTGGAAATTTCACCGCAGTGCCCACCCGCTTCTGTACCGGAAACAACAAGAATATCAACACCTGCTGCAGCATGTTTTACGGCATGTTCACGAGCGCCAGTTAAAGCGCCGACTAATATATTGTTGTCTCGGCACCTTTTTATAACCGATTTTGGAGGAACACCAAGAGCGTTAACAAATAAAGTTATGGGGTGCCTAAATGCCACTTCTAAAAGCTGATTGGCGCCTGCTTCACGCATATTATGAGTATAATCTATGCCATACTTGCCCGACCATAAATCATTGGTTTCTAAGTCGTGGGCCTCAAGGATATTGTCTACGAAGTTATAATATTCGTTCGGTATTAACGCCTTCAGATCATCGGACGTTTGGCTGTTTTCGTTTTTGTGATCCATTCTGTTAGGGATTAACAAATCTATGCCATAAGGTTTTCCATCAATATTTTCATCGATCCAATTTAATTCTTGTTCTAGATTTTCAGGCGTCAGGCCGACCGCACCCAAAACGCCAAAACCTCCAGCTTTGGAAACTTCAACAACTACATTGCGACAATGACTAAATGCAAAAAGCGGAAATTCAATACCAAGTTTTGCGCACAAACGAGAATTCATATGCCATCTCCAAATAAGAAATTGTTTCCAAACTCATTGAAAATCCAAGCAACATTTTATCGTCTTATCTGCTCAAATAAAGCAACATCAAATCGAAATTAATTTAATCATAGCTATAATCATAATTTTAAGAATGCTCGTCGTCGCTGCGGCTAGCAGTAAAACCGCAGCATTCTCTTCAAGTCAAAATTAAAAAAGCGTTTTCAGTAGTGGATTGACGATAAATTAGTTGTAAATATTAAAAGCCAAAAGATAGGATATCCAACTGGGGAAATATCTAAGGATCAGCAAGTCGTGACTAAAATTTCAAAAAAAATTTCATACGAAAATTTTCGCAGCCATAGATGGTATGGCGTAGATGATCTTAGGGCTTTTGGCCATAGGTCACGAACCATGCAAATGGGATACGACCAGAAAGACTGGTCTGGAAAACCCGTGATTGGAATTATCAACACGTGGTCGGACATCAGTCATTGTCATGTTCATTTTAAGGAACGCGTTGAGCAAGTTAAAAGGGGTATTCTTCAGTCTGGCGGCTTTCCGATAGAGTTGCCAGCAATCTCCCTTGCTGAACCCATAGTTAAACCTACTACCATGCTCTATAGAAATTTTTTAGCCATGGAAACGGAAGAACTACTCCGGCAACATCCTATCGATGCATGTGTATTGATGGGTGGATGTGACAAAACAACCCCCGGGTTAATAATGGGAGCTTTGTCGATGGACTTACCGACAATATTTTTCCCCGCAGGCCCTATGCTCCGCGGTAACTGGAAAGGAGTACCTTTAGGTTCTGGGTCAGATACTTGGAAATATTATGATGATTTAAGAGAAGGTAAAATAACAGAGGAGGATTGGAGGGAAGTAGAGGAAGGCATAGCAAGATCATTTGGTCATTGCATGACAATGGGAACCGCATCAACAATGACATCAATAGCGGAAACTATTGGCTTTGTATTACCTGGAGGAGCTTCTATACCAGCGGCAGATTCAAATCATATTCGATTAGCTACCCAAACAGGTCGCCGAATTGTTGAGATGGCATGGGAAGATTTGCGTCCAAGCGAGTTTCTCTCTCGCTCTTCGTTCGAGAATGCTATCTCAGCAGCAATGGCCATGGGGTGCTCGACGAACGCTATAATTCATGTAATCGCAATTGCTAGGAGAGCAGGCTTTGACATAAGTTTGGACGATTTTGATCGCATAGGTAGAGAAGTCCCAGTTATCGCTAACATTAGACCAAATGGCAGCACATACCTTATGGAAGACTTTTACTATGCTGGTGGTCTAAGAGCCATGTTGAAAGTAATAGCAAAATTCCTCAAAACCGGGGCCACGACTGTAAACGGAAAGTCCATTGGGGAAAACATAGGAAATGCAGAAGTTTACAATCATGACGTTATAAGATCGTTAGATAATCCAATATATCCGTCGGGAGCTCTGGTTGTTCTGAAAGGAAATTTGGCACCGGACGGGTGCGTTATGAAAGTATCCGCAATGGATAACAAGTTTCTAAAACACACTGGCCCAGCTCTTGTCTTTGACGATTACCCATCCATGCAAAATGCTATCTATGACGAAAATATTGATGCTACTGCGGATACGGTATTGATATTACGAAACGCTGGACCAAAAGGCGGACCCGGTATGCCAGAGTGGGGTATGCTGCCGGTACCCACCAAACTTGTAAAACAAGGCGTGCGCGATATGCTTAGAATGTCTGACGCACGTATGTCAGGTACAAGCTATGGCGCGTGCGTGCTCCATATTTCGCCTGAAAGCTATATTGGAGGAGGTTTAGCTTTAGTGCAGACTGGAGACATGGTTACTATAGATGTCCAAAAACGTTTGATAAAAATGGAAGTGGATGATAACGAGTTGCAGCAAAGACAACAAAACTGGCGTCCTCAAAAACCGCGGTTTGAGAGAGGATATGGTTACATGTTCTCCAAGCATATTGAGCAAGCCCCAGAGGGTTGTGACTTTGACTTTTTGAAAACCGATTATGGAGCACCTGTTAATGAGCCTGATATCTTCTAAAATCTGCTTGGTTTAACTTCTTTAAATAATTCAATCACTAATAAGCGAGGAACGATGTATTACGACTGCACTACTAATGAGCATGGATTAAAACACGACCCATTCAAAGCAATAATAGCACCAAGACCGATAGGCTGGATTTCGACGGTTTCTGAAGAAGGGGTTTTAAATCTGGCGCCATACAGTTTTTTCAACGCTGTCGCTGCCAATCCGAATTATGTCATGTTCTCTACAGTAAATAGGAAAGACAGCTTAAAGAACATCGAAAGCAATGGGGAATTCACTTGTTCCATTTCAACATGGGACACTCGTGAGGGCATGAACATTAGCTCAGCGCCTGTAGATCATTTAGCAGATGAATTCGCGTTGGCAAATCTCGCAACATCCCCATCACAATTTGTTAAACCTCCAAGGGTCGCAAGGGCACCAGCCTCTTTAGAATGTAAACACTGGAAGACTGTAGAAATGCCAGACGTGCATCCCGGCAGCGATAGAGGTCATTTTCTAATAATCGGACAGGTAATTGGAATTTTTATTGACGACAATTTTATAAAAGATGGAATAGTAAATACCGCAGACATGCGTCCATTAGCCCGAATGGGGTATATGGATTATGGCGTGATTACTCCCGAGACCGCCTTTGAACTCCGGCGTCCTGTCGTAAAAGAAGATGGCAGTGTTGAAAATGCAACTGGCGAGTGGGACGGCGTTTATAGATAATCTAAAAATTACATAGGAGTCTCCGTTTCTGAATAGGATGCTATCTCCAGTAAGCTTCCGTCGGGGTCTCGGAAGTAAATAGAAGTCATCGTACCTAATGAGCCCGTACGTTCCACGGGACCTAGGATAACTTCTACGCCTTCTTCACGTAAACGACTGGCTACTGACGAGAGTGTTTCTTTGGTTAAAAAGCAAATATCGGCGGAGCCTGCCACTTCTTTTTCTCCTGACAACCAGCCTTTCGCACCAATTGGCCGAAGATTTATCTTTTGATTTCCAAATTTGAGCGCAATGCGACCCTCTGGGCCAAATACCTCACGTTTTAATCTGAGGACTCTTTCGTACCAGTCTGCAGTATATTCCACGTCCTTACAATTTAACACGATGTGATCAATGCCTATTAACATCTGCATACCTCCCAAGAATATTTTTATAATTTAGCTTCAAAAATAACGGATAAGAAAAACGTACATTTACTAAAAGTGGCATTTGTCTCAATAGTATAAACAATTCCCGTATCTAAATTAGGTTTACGTCACAAATCATTTAGATCAAAGTTGAACATGTCAATTCAACGTCCCTTCTGGAGGAAAAGTATTATGCGAAACATGGTTGTTGCGGGTGGTCAACTTGGTCCAATAAGTCGAGATGAAACAAAAGCGTCTGCAGTAAACCGCATGATTGCTCTTATGCATCAAGCAGCCAGTCGCGGCGCGCAACTAATAGTATATCCAGAACTTGCACTAACTACATTTTTTCCACGTTGGTGGGTCGAAAATAAAACAGATTTTGACCACATGTTTGAAAGGGAAATGCCTAATAAGGACGTATTACCTTTATTTGAAGCATCCAAGAAACTTAATATCGCTTTTCACATTGGCTATGCCGAATTAACACCAGACGGCCATCGATACAATACCGCCATTATGGTAAATAACTTTGGGAAAATTATCGGGAAATACAGAAAAATCCACTTGCCTGGTCATAGCGATAATCAAGAGTGGCGTCCTTTTCAACATTTAGAAAAATATTACTTTGAAAAGGGAAACCTTGGCTTTCCAGTATTTGATGCATTAGATGCTAAAATTGGTATGTGTATTTGTAATGACCGCAGATGGCCTGAGACTTGGCGGGTTTTGGGCTTAAAGGGCGCCGAACTTGTTGTACTTGGCTATAATACCCCCCTTCATTATCCTTTAGCTCCAGAACACGATCATCTTCAGTATTTCCATAATGAACTTAGTATTCAAGCTGGTTGCTATCAAAATGGCGTTTGGTCTGTAGCAGTCGCCAAAGCCGGCTTTGAAGAAGGATGTGAACTCATTGGGGGGAGTTTAATAGTAGCGCCAACTGGCGAAGTGATCGCTAGATCGCAAGGGCCTGACGATCAAATAATTATCGCCGAGATAAATTTAGACCGTTGCCAAGAAATTCAGGAAAATATTTTCAATTTTGTTGAACACAGACAGCCTCGGGAGTATTCACTTTTGACCGACGAATAGATCTAGTTTTTCCACAAGGTTCAATATCAACCAGGTTTCCATTAATTCACTTTGAAAATAAGTGACATTCTGCCATGTGCTGTTTTTCCAGATGCGGTGCTGGCGTTTTTTGACTACAAATATCTATTCGGCTTGCGCATCGCGGATGAAAACTACAGCCAGCGGGCGGATCTATAGGATTTGGGAATATGGTGCCCAGCTGCGTATCGGGCACACCTAACCGCGGATCCGGTGTAAGCACTGAACTCAATAATGCTCTAGTATAGGGATGTTTAGGCTCTTTGAATAAAACTGCCGACTCTGCCTCCTCCACAATACGTCCGAGGTACATCACCGCCACTCGATCTGCCATATGTTCAACAACTGCAAGGTTATGGCTAATCATCAAATAGGTTAAACCAAGTTCTAATCGCAAATCCTGCAGCAAATTCAAAATTTGGGACTGCACTGATACATCTAGAGCAGAGGTCGGTTCATCGCATATCACTACCTCAGGGCGCATAATTAGGGCACGCGCTATTGCAACTCGTTGCCGTTGACCACCAGATAATTGTGAAGGATAACTCTCTGCCACACGTGCTGGCAGACCAACCAAGTCCAGCATTTCCCTAACTTTTCCATCCCACGTAATAGGCTCTCCAATTTTATGAATACGTAAGGGTAACGATATGATCGACTTGACGGTTTTTGTGGCGTTAAGCGACGAGTACGGATCTTGGAAGATTGGTTGAATACGCCTTGCTATGTGGCGATTTGAAAAACCCGATGCTGCTTTGCCCGAATAGAGCACCTCACCTGAAGTCGGGCTTTGCAATCCTAACAAAATATTGGCTAGTGTTGATTTTCCACACCCTGACTCCCCTACCAAACCTACGACCTTACCCTTTGGTATTTTTAATGAAACCCCATTAACCGCGACAAGAGGTTTCGACCCTTTGAATAAACCCTGGTTTATCTTAAAAACACAAGAAACGCTGATAGCCTCTAGTGCATTCTCTTGTTTCATTATCAGTCCCCAATAACTGCGTCTATCTCATTGGTTGATAAGCGGCATGAATACGCATGGCCATCGTCGAGAACAGTAGGTGTGTCGCTAAGTTGCTTGCACTCATCATTAGCAAACTCGCATCGGTTTCTGAACATACATCCGCTTATTTCACCAACCAAGTTCGGTACAACTCCTGGAACCGTACCTAACTTCTGGCCTGGCTGCGTCTTACCCGGAACAGGAATGCAACGTAATAGTCCCGAGGTATAAGGATGACGAGGGTTATCAAAAACAGACTCACAGTTTCCTTCCTCAACAGTACGGCCTGCATACATGACCTGCACCTTATCAGCTACCCGGGCGACGATCCCAAGGTCATGTGTTATTAGTATCATCGCCATATCAAAATCTGATTGCAGCTCTGCTAGAAGGTGAAGTATCTGGGCTTGAATAGTGACATCGAGGGCAGTAGTTGGCTCGTCCGCTATAATAAGGTCTGGACCACACATTAAAGCCATGGCGATCATAACCCTCTGCCTAAGTCCCCCAGAAAGCTGATGAGGGTATTGACCGAGCCTACTCCCTGCCGAGGATATACCGACCCTATCCAATAGGAATATTGCCCGTTCCCGTGCCTCCAACCGATTTGACGCCATATGTCGTAAATAAACCTCCTCCAATTGATTACCAATAG
This sequence comes from Rhodospirillaceae bacterium, assembly GCA_002701455.1. Lineage (GTDB taxonomy): Bacteria > Pseudomonadota > Alphaproteobacteria > Thalassobaculales > Thalassobaculaceae. The sequence continues at coordinate 30,931 of NZVJ01000118.1, read as the reverse complement.
TATAGGATGGGTTTAATGACGTCATAGGCTCCTGGAAAATCATAGCCATTTTAACTCCCCTGAGTCTGGCCATTTGGCGCTCATCAAAATCCAGAATATCTTGCCCGAGAAAATTCAGTCGATCCGCTTTTCGGTGTGCCTTTTTGGGCAACAAACCCATTAATGCCAAAGAAGTCAAAGACTTACCGCAACCCGACTCGCCTACGATACAAAGAGTCTCTCCACGTGATACGTCAAATGAAATACCTCTAACTGGATGAAGTACGCCAGCTGAAACAGGAATATCAACTCGAAGATTATCTACTTCCAACACTACTTCTTTTTTATCACTCAACGTTCCCGCTCCAATGTCACATCACGAAGGCCGTCACCAAATAAATTTATAGCTAGAACCAAAAGAAAAAGACCCGTCCCAGGTAGTGCTAGTAGCCAAGGTGAAAAAAACATGTATTCCCGCCCTTCATTAAGCATCAAGCCCCAACTAGGGGTTGGCGCTTGAACTCCAAAACCAAGAAAGGATAACGCTGCCTCCAGTAGAATAGCATTTGCCATTTCAACAGTCGCAACAACTGTAAGCGAGGAAAGAACGTTGGGGAAAATTTCCCTGATGATAATATAGGGTGTCGAGCAGCCAATCGCCCTGGCTGCTTTTACATAATCTAAGTCCCTCGCCTGCATTGTAATACTTCGCATCACCACGGCAAATCTATCCCAAAGGAATAAACCTAAAACCATGATAACAACGTGGATTGACGCGCCAAATGCCACTACTGCAGCCATTGCAACAAGGAAAACAGGCATCGCTAATCGGGTATTAATAATGAAATTCACTACCATATCTACCCTGCCGCCAAAATACCCCGCAATCACACCTAATGATGTGCCTATAACTCCGGAAATTAGAACTGTTAGAAAACCTATAAGCAGCGAAATCTGGGCTCCGTAAATCACTCTTGAGAGGTAATCTCGGCCAACCTTATCAGTACCAAGTACGTGTAAGTCAGCTGTTTTTTTATCGTGCCAAAAAGGATTAATTAATCTTCTGGCAAGGTCCTGATCGTAGGGATCGTGAGGAGCGATGAAAGGTGCCAAGACTGCTATTGTGATTATGACGATTAGGATCAAGGCTCCTATCAAAAAGCTATGGTTTTTGAATACACGCCGACACAACTTTGTCATCGGCGTCGGCTCTAGAATTTCTTCAGCCGTTTGCTTGCCCCTAAATAATGAAGATATAATAGTCATCGAACAGAGATCCTAGGGTCTAAATAAGCATTTAGAAGATCTGAAAGTAGAGTCAAAACGACATAAAAAGTAGCAAAAATTAGAACAATTGCCTGGACAACCGGCAAGTCCGAACGAAGTAAGGCATCATAAGAAAGCCACCCTATGCCCTTCAAATTAAAGATTGTTTCAATAACGATTGATCCGCCTAGCATAAATCCAAACCAGACAGCTGCCAAAGCTACAACAGGTATTATCGCATTTCTCAGAGCGTGCTTGAACAAGACGGAGGCTGGTGACAAACCCTTTGCTTTAGCTGTGCGGATATAATCTGAGCTTAGGACTTCAATCATGCCGGCTCGTGTAAGACGCATTAGAGCNGGTGTTGCATAATANCCCAANGCGATTGTNGGCATNACAAAATGNGCCCAGGATGTATTTCCTGAAATTGGNAGCCACCTGAGCCACACGCCGAATAAAANTATCATCATTAAAGCNAACCAAAAAGTCGGNAGNGCTTGACCAAAGACAGCTAANAAAAGAGCAAACCTATCTATTATTGANTTNGGTCGCATNGCNGCTANNGTACCNANAGGNATGGAAACNACTAGNGCAAACAANATAGCTAAAAANCCTAGCGTCATAGTCGTTCCAATNCGGCCTGAAATCATTTCCACTACTGGGGCTTTATANTGATAGCTTTTTCCAAGATCTCCCTGTAGAGCGCTTGACAGCCAATTGAAATATTGTTCGACAACTGGTCGATCAAAGCCATAAAGCTTTCTAACTGCTTCGATGTCTTCATCGGACGCCTGCTCTCCAGCAATGGTTAGAGCTGGATCCGCCGACAAATGTGACAATGAAAAGGTTAACCCAGAAACAACTAATAAAATTAAGAAAGCGACGACAATACGCTTAAGAGTGTATGCGAACATGTTTCCCTGGCCCAGATTGACGAATAAACTAGGGCGGGTCTCCCCGCCCTAGACACACTTTAACGGAAATAATTAGTCTTATTTATTTCCAGCCATACTGCCAAAAACGTGGAATTTCATCCTGGTAAGGGATAAATTTTAGTTCTTTCCTATAACCATAGTTACGAACATGGTTAAACATTGGCAACCAATATACTTGGCCAGTGATTTTCTTGATGGCCTTNGCNTAATTAGCTTTTCTAACACTTGCGTCGGAGTTGGTATCGCCAGCTTCCAACCACTTGGCAACATCATCGTCTAAAGCAAAGTCGTCAGGTCCTTTTTTGAAGAAATGCGAGGTTATAGCCGACATATCGTTCATGGAATAGGAGCCCCAATCCATAAGGAACATAGGTGTCGTTCCCTCTTTCCTTTGCTTATCACGAAGTGCAAAATACGGCATCTTTGTCAGTTTGGCCTTGATGCCAACTTTGGCCAAATCACCCATGATCGCCTCTGCCCAGTCAGCTGGCCGAAACGTATAGAAATCAATGTCAAAGCCATTTGGGTAACCTGCTTCAGCCAGCAACTTCTTGGCTTTGCCTTGGTCAAACTCGTATTTCACAGCAGCATTAACGTCACATCCAAACTGTGTCGGGAAACAAGGCGTATGAATCACGCCCGCGTCGCCACGGATCAAGTTTTTAACCAGGCTTTTTCTATCGATAGCGTGCGCCATAGCCTGACGAACTTTCAGTTTTGTTACCGGCTCGTGATTACCACGGCCCGCGGCATCGAAACCAATATAGCCAGTTCGCATAGTTCCAGCTTGTAATGCTGTGAACCCAGACACGCCGCCAATTTGGGTGACGTGGTCTGCCGATATATCAGCTGTGATATCAATGCCCCCGGCAAGAAGTTCGGCGATTTGAGTTTGTACGTCAGCTATCTCACGCACAACCATCTTATCCACCTGCGCTTCCCCCTTGGGTGAACCCCAGGTATAGCCTTTGTTTTTCTCAAAGACATACTCTTCTGCCGTCTTGATGGACACAACTTTCATTGGCCCAGTTCCAACCGGTGCTTTATGCATCCCGTCAGGGCCAACTTTCGCATAATATTCATTAGGATAAATGGTGATTGGTCCCGACAAGAATTCAAAAGCCTGCGGNAAAGGCCGTTTCATTTCAACGTCAACAGTAAAAGGTCCCACCTTACGGGCTTCCTTTATCCAGTTCACATTTCGTTGCACTTTAACACCATTTTTGGGATTGGAGATCCAGTTTAGTGTGTACACAACGTCATCCGCGTCAAAAGCCTCACCGTTATGGAACTTTACCCCCTGACGAAGTTCGAAACGCCAAACAGTATCCGAAAGAGCTTTCCAGCTTTTGGCTAACAATGGCTTATATTCGAATGTTTTTGGCTCTCTGTAGATTAGCTGATCCCAAACCATTCTACTAAACCAAATACCAGTCCTGTTTGTATTAACATAATTGTCTACATGCTCAATCGGTCCGGTAGAACCCCACGCTATAACCAAGCTGTTGTCGTCCGGTGCAGATTGGGCAACTGAGCTCATCAACGCAATAGCCGATGCGGCGACGAAACTGATGCCTAACTTTAGTTTCATTATTATCTTCCCTTTTCCTGTGAGACGGCTAACTGTCAAATGTCTAGCCTAGTTTTGTAGTCTTCTAGCCTAAATTGCCTGCAAGNAAATAGGCNCACAAGACAGATTTCAGCCAGAAGATGATTAAAGCGATTTTAGTAACTCATTACAAGGCACAATTAACTATTAGTNTNATTTTGTCTGCATCCAAATACGCANTACNCTAGGTATCAAAGTACAGCACACAACTATNTGCTAATAATCCAGAAAACCNCTTCTANTTANNGTTTTTTNNGTTAAAGCTGTTAGAAACTGATGCAGGTAGCTNTATCGTGCTCTCTTAGTNNTCGCATTCCAGCTTCAAAACCNCACATTCNAGCNACCAGCTCTGATATTAACAATNAANTTTCAAGAAGGTTATCTAGAAAGGCAGGATCACCACGATATGTAAGCGACACGGNCACAAACTCGNCAAATATTCCGCAATAGGGCAGCCTGTTGTCTGGTTATATTTTTTTAAATACTCATATCCAGTAAACTATAATCGTGCATTGAATCCCGNGCCTCTTTGTCCCAAACGATATTTTTATTAGCTAAAGGCTTGTAAACGAAAGGTGTTTCGTCAGGGAACCTTCGGTGGCGCGCATCAATAGCATACGCAATTGGAAGCGAGCGTTTAGCAATATGCGCTTCGTCGTATACTGTTTTTTCACTTACTATCCCGCCTCCGGACACCCCTAAAACGGAACTTTTGGGCAAACACCCCATGTTCACGGTTACACGCCAATTTTCACTCGTGTTAGCAAAGGAACCGTGCAGCAGCTGACGATTGCTAATCACTACATCNCCAGGATTGCAAATCATTGGCACTGCATCTGGAAAATAAACGCTNCCCTCGTTAGCAACCTTATTTTTAATGTTTACTTTCCCTATTTTATGAGACCCGGGCAGGACCCANACACCATTAGCGGCAGTACAACCATAGACTTGGCCCATCAGGTTGAAGCCGTGAGACCCTTGATGCCAGTTAGGGCTATCCCAATGAGTAATCCCGTCTTGGTGCCATGCGACGGATGCCCCCAAACCAGGGGCCTTTATGAATAAACCATCCGTATAAGGGACAAAGTCTTCTCCGTTAACCGCAGCAGAAAGTTCTAGCAGATCGGGATGCCCGTAAGAACGAAGACAAGCATCGGAGAACTGAAGTGAACCCAATATTAAAAAGACTATTTCATCTGGAGANCCTTCCAGGGGTTTTGGCTCTTCCATCTTAGTCTCGTGACGTCCCTGGCCAAACGAAGAACCGCCCCACGGGTCACCAAGCGGTTTCGACCAGTAAAGGTTTTTAGCTTTGCAGTTTGCCGCCAAGGCTATTCGGCCCTTCTTGTCGAACTTGGAATTACTATTTACGGGCAGCCTATCTAAAATGGAGTTGATATCCTTCTCAAGGTCGCTAAGTTCCTCCTCCCCAAATACATTTTCTAAAATGTAGAACCCGTATTTCCAGTAACTTTCAATAATACTCGGATCGATTGAACCATCACTGGTTCGGCGGAACGGGCCTCTGTTTTCAAGCTTAAAAGCTCGTTCTTCGCCCGCTTTCTTATAGGCTTCAAAGTTAAATTTTTCATTATTGTCATAAACCATCTTTGATACCTCTCAAGACCTCATTTCTTCATTCAAAAAATGCCTAATTAATATCTAAACACGGTTTCACAACCAAAGTAGATAGAATTTTCCCGGTGGGATAGTTCTACGATCGACGATTCCCGAGGAATTATTCTATTGAAGAAACAATTAATGTTGTTGCGATGCATTATCAAATCGATAAACCCAAGAAAATAAAAGATTTAAATGTTCAAGAAATCTTTAAGTTTTAAACTAGTCTTAACCGGTAGCTTATCTTAATTTATAAAAAAGTCGAATTTCGAAATTTTTATAAAGGACGGGCAGGGTGATGGATCATAAAGTAGGTGTTATTCCGTTTGATATAAAGGGCGATCGAATCGCTATCATGTTTGTTACGTCGCAGGGACGCGGGAGATGGATCCTGCCGAAGGGCAATTTAAAAAACGGAGAAACAGCTAAAAAGGGCTGCAGCCGCGAAGCATTTGAGGAAGCCGGCGTCGAGGGTTCTTTATTAAGCAAGATACCAATGACGCTTCCAATATCCAAAAGTGAGAATGGTAAAACAAAAGCCGTAGCAGTCACCTACTATCCAATGCTGGTAGAAAAACAATTTGATGAATGGCCCGAAAGTTCAAAACGCCAAAGACACTGGGCTACGCTGGAGGATGCTCAAAAAGTGACCGATCGGGAAGACTTTCTCAAGGTCATACAGCTCTTTACTGATTTGAAACCCCTCATATTAGATATTGCAGAGCGAAAAAAAGAAAAGCGGCAAGCGCAGCCGACGCAGGCACGGTGATAACCCACGCCGCTGCGATTGAGTAAACAAACTGTCGGCGAACTAGTTTTCTGCTCAACCTCGCATTTATATTATCGAAGGCGTCTTGAGCAGTAGCATTCAATTTATGGCCGGGTTTCAGCCTTCGTTTAGCCGGGTTTTCAACGATTTCCCGCAAAAACCCAACACCAAAAATAGCTCCAATGGCAATGTGCGTTGAACTGACGGGAAGCCCCAGTGTGGTGGCNATTAACACTGTAATTGCCGATGCCAAAGCTACACAATAAGAACGTGGCGCGTTTAACCGCGTTATCTTCTGACCAACCGTATTTATTAGTTTTGGCCCAAATAATAATAACCCCAATGCCAATCCCGCAGCTCCAATCAAGAGAACCCACATCGGAATAGCAACTTTGGCTTCTACTGAAGCTTGGCTGAAAGTTGAAACGATAGCAGCTAGGGGACCGATTGCATTAGCCACGTCATTGGCGCCATGAGCAAAACTTAGTAGGGCAACACCTATTATTAGAGGNAAATGAAAAAGTGAGTTAATATCTTTTTTTCTATCGCTCAACTTNTCTGACAATTTTGAGATATAAGGAATTGAAGCTAACCAGCAAATTAGAAACGCGATNCAGGAGTATACAATTATTTCAACTGTTGAAGGCTTCCATATCTTTTTTAANCCCTTCAGCGCCATGTAGGCTGCAAATGCTCCNGCCATCANCCCAATTAGCACAGGCACCCAGGTTTTAGCGGCCTTCCTCCGTTCGCCAGTGTTGAAAACCTTAACTTGGATAAATAGAAGGATAGTGGCTGCAATTATTCCCCCAAACACAGGGGAAATAACCCAACTTGCTGCGATTTTAGCCATCGTTGGCCAATTAACCAATCCAAACCCGGCAGCCGCGATGCCAGCACCCATCACACCGCCTACTATTGAGTGCGTTGTCGATACCGGAGCATTCAAGTATGTAGCCAGGTTTACCCATAAAGCCGCCGCAAAAAGCGCACTTAGCATCAGATCACGAAAGTCTCCTAAAGTGAGCCCTTCTCCTGGTTGAATGATACCCTTGGCAACGGTCTTGACAACATCGCCGCCAGCTAATATCGCTCCAGCACTCTCGCATATGGCAGCGATAAGAACTGCCGTCAAAACTGTTAGTACTCTTCCGCCAACAGCTGGCCCCATATTATTGGCAACGTCGTTGGCGCCAATATTCAACGCCATATAACCGCCGATAATCGCGGCCGCCACCAGCATAATCAGATTTTCGTCCGCTACTTTCAGACTTAAGCTTCCATATACCCCAACGATGACTAAGAAAATAATGGCAATAAAAAATGGAAACAAGCGAGCAAAAAAATGCTGCAGCTCAGAACGTTGAGCCTTAAGACGATTAAGGTCATTTACGTAACGATTTGGGTTCTGCTGTGAGGACGATGACATGGACTACCTCTGTGACATATCTATTAAATGATGTCTAAAAAAAAGCGCGTAACAGAAATATTGTTTAACTGCAACCATTGGTTTTCTCACAAATAAAAACCGCCCACAGCATAAAGAAATATTTAAAGTTTATGAATTTATTCAATGGCTTACCAAGCTTTTGCTCAAAAGATTTTACGAGGCCGACAGATAAAACTATGTGCTCTATGTGGCCGCTAAAAGAGAAGTGCGAAGGTTTTTGCTTGATTCGCTTGCCTTTGTATTCGCATTATACCAATAAGCTCTTTCTGTTTACTCTTTTAAATTAAAAGTTAAACCTTCGGGGGACTGATTAATGACAGCAAAAGAAATTGTTTTAGGAGGATACCAAAACTTTGCTGATGGTGACCTCACNAGCCTTGCCAAAATATATCATCCACAATGTAAAATTACTGTTAATGGCACTCACAAGCTATCGGGTACCTACATTGGTTTTCAAGAGTTCGCAGAAAATGTTCTTGGCAAGCTAAACGAGACCTGGCCGGGATTTCATTTGGAGATACAGAAAGTTGTCTCTGATGAAACAGATGTTTGTGTCTTTGTAAAGATTACCGCGGAAGGCCTATCGACTGAAAGCATTCATCACTTTGTTGTTCAAGACGGCTTGGAAGTAGAGTTTAATATCTATGATGATAGCCAAAGGATGGCCGAAGCCGCCCGATAGCCAAGCGCTTTTATTATGCAGCTTTTTTCTAAACAAATTTTTCAATGCTAATTCGAAAGTGCGGCCGATTTTATGGCTTCACTGTTAAAGGGCATCTCACGTAATCGAAGACCAATAGCATCATTTATGGCATTTGCGATAGAAGCTCCCGTCGGTCCAGCCGCTATCTCACCAACTCCAAGATAGGGACTGCCCGGTCTATCGATAATTTCAATATTAATCTCTGGGATATTATTAAACGAAATAATTGGGTAGCTATCCCAATCTCGACTGGTTATTCCAGTTGCCTCATAGNNGACTTGTTCGTACAAGCTCCAACTTGCGGCCTGGATGATACCTCCTTCGACTTGGGACTTTACACCCGCTACATCCACAACTTCCCCGACGTCTACAACACAAAAGACTTTTTGCAATTCAATTTCCGCATCATCGTTCACGTTGAGAAGCATAGCCAGAGAGCAATACCCCGCAGAATTCTTATAACGAGAAAAACTAATTCCTAATCCACTTCCATTCGGAAAACTCGTTTTGCAGCTTTCTATAATTNTTTNCAATTTCTTTAATGTTTCCATTGCCCGCGTATCGCTAAGATGCATTNANCGGAATTCAAACGGATTTAGTCCTGATAATACCGCTAGCTCATCCATCATTGACTCAATAGCAAAGATATTCCCAAAAGCGCCCAGAGCTCTTAATGCGGAAGTTCGCAATGGCAGGTCATAAACTCGGTGCTTTACCAATCTCTGAGAAGGCAAGTTATATAGAGGCTCCATGTTTCTATGAATACCTCCATGAACTGTCAGCATGGGCGGTGTCACCGGCCATGGCTTCAAGTTCTCTACAAAATGTGAAGATAAGAGACGNGAACCTGGNTNCTTGCCNATAACNGGNCGGGTTAAGAAGGTGTCCGAGAAGGTTTCATGGGACCAATNCGTTATATTNCCTTCTTTATTTATGCTGGCTTGCAAATCNCATTGCATAGCCGAACCATANGGCTCCCAGCANTGTTCATCTTCTCGGGTCCACTTTAATAAAATAGAAAAATTTTTCAAATGCATTGCGATAATTGCCGCGTCAAACGCCGCATCATCAGCTCCATTATGGCCGTAAACACCAGCNCCGGGTACAAATTGAACCACCACCCTACCGCATTCGATCTCCAATGCATCTGAAATGGCAGCNTGCAGCGGATATATCCCCTGGTTCTGCGTCCAGATTTTAAGCTCACAACCATCAAAATTCGCTGCCCCGGCNGATGGTCCAATAGAACCATGCATAATATATGGTTTTTTATATACAGCGCTCANGGTGGTANCTTCAGNCACGTTTTTTTTGACGNCTGATGGGATCTTTAGNTTCTCTTTTGGAATACAACCCTCNTCAACAAACAGACTGTCCTTTCTATTTTTAACTAGAAGTTCGTATATGTTTGTTTCGCTCAAATAACTATCCATTTTCCAAATGGCTGAAGCTTCAACTTGTTTGGCTGCTTTAACGGCTGAATATTCATTTGCCGCCGCAACTGCTAANAAACTTCCATCCCGAACCAGGTGAATTTTCTCTGCCGCNAACTTATCCAACAATTTTTCATCCAATTCTATAAGTGTCGAATGATATTGCGGGGGTCGGATAACACGAGCGTGCAGCATATTTGGGAGTTNCAAGTCTTGAATAAATTCNTGNCGCCCGGTAACGATNTCCAGCATTTCTNTTGAAACGTGATACTTTCCTTGCAGTTCGTGCTTGCTAGGGTTCTTGACTTCAGCGGTTTCGTCAACATCACATCCCAACTNTCCATCTTTAGCTAATTCCCAATAGGAGATACGTTGGTTAGTTTCATCAACAAATAAATGCCCATCTTCAATTCTGATGNGCCCCACCGGCACATCAAAGTACTTCGCCGCCTGAGCTTTTAAAACCNTCCTAGCGGTTGCAGCTGCTTTTTTGATTGCATATCCAGAGTGCTGCATCGATTGGCTGCCGACAGTGTAGCCTTCGTTCGGACTTGAACCCGTTTGAATTGGCGATAAACTTATTTGATTAGGCTTGATATTCAACTCTTCTGCAGCAATAAGAACCAAGGCCGACGAGATATGCTGACCAATATCCACTTTTCCCGTATGTATACTTAATTCCCCGGATGGATGAAATTCTAGCCAATCACTCACTTTTGGGTTGGCGATGAGGCTCACATGCTTACTCATTTGACATATGACCCCTTAATTTCTCTATCGCAGCTAGAATGCGAGGGTGAGAGCCGCAACGGCAAAGATGCCTGCATAACACCTCATTTAATTCTTTATTTGTGGGATTAGAATTTTTTGAAAATAAACCGCTAATACTGACCACAATTCCCGCAGTACAGTATCCGCATTGAGCAGCATTTTCNTCGGCAAATAGTTTTTGGACCAAACTNGGCTGCTCGGGACTCCCAAANCCTTCTACCGTCTCTATCCAACAANCTTCAAACTCCTTTACCGCTCTCGTACAACTATAAGNCGCCTCGCCATCGACTAAGACCATGCAAGCACCGCATTGCTCTAAACCACATCCCAACTTGGTACCGGTTAAACCCAGTTCATTTCGCAAGACATAGATCAGGGGAGTATCGCTATCAGATAAAACTGAGCGATTTTTGCCATTTACAAATATTTTAATAGTTCTCATTTGGAAANTTCTGGCCAACCCACATTTCTTATGATCTCATATATTGAAATCAAAACAAAAAATTGCGTCATCTCTGTATAACTCTCAATTCGGTNCGATCAGTAGGTAAGCAGTATTGCAAAGTTCTCATTTGCCCTATTTGANAANNCTTCATTAAACGTATNATTCCGGCTCCTATTAATCTTCATNTAAGATTTCCTGCAATATGCTATTTACTTTTTCATAAGCTTCAAACTGGACCCAATGCCCCGCATCTTCAATTATATAAAAAGATGCGCCCGGNTGAATATCTTCGACNTATTTTTTGACCCCAGCGAGGTCTGGATGAAGTGTCGTATCCTTCTCCCCAAAAATACAGTGTAATGAGCAGGGGAGATTTTTTAAACTTTCTGCCAATATTGAAGTGCGAGCAATACCCCGTGAGCGCAGACGGGCCTTTGCCATATTTTCAACGTGAATTTCCAGCGCAAGCTCATCAGCTGCCTCGGGTTTAAAAACCATTAATTTCCGAAGATTATGAAGATAAAGCGGCACCGCTTCTGTCTTGGAAATTCCTTTCGGCACTTCGATTAAATCATTAGCCGGCCCAATTCCAGTCAATCCCAATATAGGCGATCCGATAAGCGTAAGTCTATTAATACGTTGTTTTTGTAGATGCGCGATCAATCCAGATAGAAACCCGCCAAACGAGAACGCTATTAGGCCGAAGGAAGAATAATTTTTAAGAACTTCGTCGATACTGCTGCTTACGATAGCCGCTAANCTTTCAGCGTCATAGGGCTTTGGCGGATCAGAGGANTCTCCGCACCCTGGAAGATCTANAGCCAAAATATGAAAATCTTTTTCCAGAANCGNGATATTTCTNACCCAATGGTTCCAAGCTCCAGACCCGCCATGAAGCAAAACAATAGATTGTCTGCCAACATTCTGACAACCCCATTCCCTCCACACAAGACGACAACCATTAATATTTGAATGAAGCACGTTGCTTCGTTCAATTAGGTTATTTAAGAGATAATTGGCTTGGGCGTTCATCGCAAATACATATCAAAAAACAGACGCGTTTTAGTCACAAAACTTTGGTGACCCTTTTCTAGATAATCTATGNTGCCGAGCCTCATATGTTGCAAGATTTTCCAACAAGCACTATCACGTGCCAACTTTATTTGTCCTTTGCATAGCGCTTGCAAGGACTGGTTTTCCAATTTTGTCCATAGCAGACATTACAGCTTTGAAATCTTTCTCTCCTCGATTTTGGCTTAGTTTACTCTTTGCCGTAATTTTCTTTACGATGAATTTAAATGCAACAATATTTTCCAACATTTGCTCCAAATATTCTTTGGGCGCGTCTGACATTTTCCATTCCTTAGAACCTGAAGTTAGTTTTTCGTATTTCTTTGTCAATTTACCGACAACCGCAAGTCTATTTGCTTTAGAACTCTCAAACTCAATCTGACCGTGAAGATGCACAACTTGATAATTCCATGTTGGGACCTGCCGATGATCCTGGACTTTCGTAGGGTACCAATTGGGCGAGATGTAAGAATCCTCCCCATTGAAAATGGCAATTGCATTAGTGCCGTTAGGAAAGAGAGTAGAAAGAGGATTGGCTTTTGCGATATGGCCTATGTAAACCCCATCACAATCACGCAGCAGAGGGATATGGTTCACAACAAATTCTCCATCTGAATAGCAAACAAGCGNAGCCAGGGGAAATTGTTCTATTAAATTTATTATTTCCTTNTCATTCTGCTCTTCAAAGTGCGGTGGTAAATACATACGAGCGCCCCCCTACCTAATAACATATTTCATNGCTTGGCTCATGCGGCCATTAAAAGTGTGACGTTATTAATTGACCGGGAAGCCATAGAGCTAACATTGGAAATAGTAAGACTATAATCAGGACTATTGTATCTGATATACAAAATGGGAACGACCCCCTTATAACCTGTGTTACAGGGAGGCCCGTAACGCCGCTCACTGCAAAAAGGTTCAAACCTACTGGCGGAATGACGCTGCCAATTTCAATACAAAGGGCGGTTAAAATACCGAGATGTACCGGGTCAACACCGAGCGATAACGCAACCGGAAAATAAATTGGCACCGTAAGCACCAAAATTGCAACTCCCGTCAGCCACATCGAGAGTACTAGCAGACTTCCCATCAATGCAAAAAGAAAGGCGTATTTCGTCAAACCCAAACCGCCCGCCCAGGCAGCTATTTCCTGTGGCCAGCCCATGTTGGCAAGGAAGAATTGGAATACCCCCACGCAACCTAACAAAAAGAAAACAATTGCCGTCAGGTTCATCGTTCGACGAGTAACATGCATCAGTTGTGACCGGAACTCCTTGCCCTTTATAAACACCCCATAAGCTAGAGCGTAACAGGCAGCGGCGGCTCCTGCTTCTGTCGGCGCGAAAACACCACCATACAGACCTCCGAGTACAAGAACCGGCATTAATAAGGCCGGAAATGCGCCAACAAAGGTCTCGCCAACCCTTTTAATACTAAAGGTTCCCGCCGGTAATTTAACGACAAATATAGAGACGGAAACAATAATGACAGCATCCGAAATTGCCAGCATTATCCCTGGAACAACACCCGCAAAGAACAAATCAACGATAGAAATTTCAGTAATTACACCAAACAATATTAGCGTTATAGAGGGAGGTATTAACAACGCAATACCGCCAGCTGACGCGATCACGCCGGCTGCCATCCACTTTGGGTACCCGCGTTTAATCATCTCTGGGTAAGCAATTACACTCATTGCCGCAGCCATAGCAGTTGATGACCCTGAAATAGCGCCGAATAGAACTGCGGCCATTAGCGTTGCATAAGCAAAGCCTCCAGGGACCCAGCCAATTAGAGCGTCAGCAAAATCAAATAATCCCCGCACCAAACCAGTGCGCTCCATCAAGAACCCTGCGAAAATAAAAAACGGGATGGCTATAAGTGTATACTTGGAAATAAAATTAAAAAAAGCTTCAAAAAGCGTGCTAAACTGCAGAAAATCATCGAAGAGAACCAAAATAGCCGTTGACCCTGCAAGGGAAATACCAATGGGTACGCCAACAACGAGCAAGGCAAATAAAATCACGCCTAGGATTGCCATTCTGATCCTCCAAACACACCTATGCTTGTCATATTAAACATCGGTAGTCGCTTCCATCTCCGCCTCAAGATATTCTCCACGCACAAAGGAAATTATGTCTTCGATTATTTGAAGGAAGCTAACAAACGCCATCAAAATAAAACTCAGCATCATAATGAGATAAAAAGGCCACAGCGGAATAAGGAGACTATATGTTTGCAAGTCCCTGACCCACGCGTAATCGACGGTGCTCCAGCCGGTAACTCCAATTGAACCGCAAAAAATCATGATTAACGCGGAAACAACAATTTTTGAAATAACTACCGCTTTAAAATGGCCTCGGGCGTGAATCAATTGAATAATGGCATTCATCACTAAGTGTCCGCGTCGGGCCTGCGTAACCACGAAGTAAAAGGCTACTGCCGAAATCATACCAACAATGGTTCCGTCGTTACCCCACTCCCAAGCGACACCCCATACATACCGCCGCACGATTTCAAGAAGTACAAACAAGGTTAACGCCAGCAGCATGATTGCAGAAACCCCGCCTAGTGTGACGTCAATCAAATCCTTTACCCGTTTCGAAAAATTGAGAAAAGTATCCATTGTTTTTCAAATCCGCAAAAAAACATTCAATAACAAAGGGGGCTGCCTTTGGCGGCAGCCCCTAATCTTTTTGCAAATGCAAAATTACTTTCGGCTCTTAGCTTTATAGAGCTCAGTACCCTTACCGTATTTTGCAAAATATTTTTCGTATTGTGAACAATCCGTTTTTTCTAGCGGATGTGATCCTGCAGGGTTTTTAGCAACTAGAGCGGCAGCTTCCTCAACAAATTGATCAACGAGCTTGTCGCCAGCATCATTAACTTTCGTTTTTATCCACCTATTAGTAGCACCGCCTTCTGCCTTTTGAATAACTGCAGCTTCTGCTTTAGTCATGACGTAAACACCGGGCTTTGATTTGTCTGTCGTCTGAAACTTCGCCAAGGTCCGTTTATCGTTGCAGTAGTTCATAATCCGCTGAAACGGGATGAAATCGTTTTTGATAATATCCGCCAATGCGTCCTGCTGCCCCTTGTTCAACCTTTTCCACCAGCGGTTTGAAACAGCAAAGTAGTAATAGTCGCCCACGATACCATTAAGACCAGCCACGGTGAAGTATGGTGCCTGCTCTTTAGAAGCATTGAAGCCCCCTAGAGAAGTTAGCAAGCCATCAATCACGCCGGTCTGTAACGCAGGAGGAACATCACCCCACGCCATTGCCTGTGGATTAGCGCCCAGCGCACTCATCAAAGCATTTTCTGCAGGTCCCATAGACCGCATTTTTTTACCCGCAAAGTCGGCAGGAGAGATCAATCGGCTTTTAATGGCACCCGCGCCCATATACATGCTCAAATGACCGGCGCCCATCAAGGTAACGTCATGTACTTTATTGAAATGTTTAGCAAGAGCAGCATAGGTCTTAGTGCTGTCAATGGCGTCTATGGCACCCACTGTCGTTAGCTTACCGGCCCCAAGAACCACATTAGCCAGCGGCTCAACACTCGAAGTTTTACCAAACTGTCCTGTCATGATTTCCAGGTTACCCTGTGTAAGCGCTTTCAAACCTTGAGGAACTGTATAAAGAGACTTAGCCCAGTAAATTTGCACTTTCGAACCTGGGATTTTCTTTTCCACTTGCTCTGCAAAATACAGCTCTGCTATGCCAGCAGGATGAGGAGGGCCTGTGTGATCTGAAGCCCAACGCAGCTTAACGGGATCTACAGCCTGCGCAATGCTGACCGTCGAAAGTATTAATCCAGCACTCATCAAAGTGCCCATAACATTATTAAAGCGAAACATATTACCTCCCTTGTTTCCAGAATAATCTAAACTAGAAAATCTAATAACTCGACACGAAGCTTTCAGCTTCTTTATAGTTAAACATCAAATCGACTGAATTACATAGATTTTTTTTCAAGCAAAAGATTTCAGAGGTGCAACGGTTATAACTATCGCAAACATGCCAATCTTTNATGAAACCATTGAAGCCAAGAATATCTGAGCCAAAACTTTCAGCAAAAAAGCGCATAGCGGGATCAAACTACTGAGTAATCAATTACGCTCGCTCTCATCGAGAANCTTTATTCTCGCCCTATAATCGCAATTAGTAANNCCATTTTTATTTTCCACGTCCGTTTGTTCGAACCAAAGATAATCGTACTCACTCTTTTTTGTAACAAGTATATCCCCATCTACTGAGTAGGAGTGACCTTTGAACATCCAATTATTATGAGACATCGCGTCAAATAAACTAAAAACATTCTTGGTATCGATGTTATAGGCAGATTTAAACCAAGTTAGATCCGCCATAGTTTTNAANGNAGCCTCATCAAGCCCCANGTTTGAANCCTGAGGTTGAATTACCNTACAAAAGTCTGTTCCNAAAAAGTGTCTATCATGGGCAAANAACCTTTTTTCGAAATTTTTTATATCAAAACGAGAGGGCGNATTATATTGGGNGTCATACGTGTTGTCATCGTAACTCATTTCGTCGATTAACTCATATTGATCGGATGTAAGCTCTAGCGCTCCCCAATTATACCCAGCTGAGAATTGAATAATGATATTCAAATCGTCGTGGGTCCAAAGAGACTTCTCAAAGAATGTTTTCTTTATCTTATTTTCTACGACAACATTTATTATCTGATTAACCCACATTCTATTCCTTATCCCGATATTCCTATTAAGCTGGCACTGTGGCACAAATACCGCGAGATATGATTAAAAGTCTATTTTNCCCTCTAAAGACTTTAGAAAAACCTGCCGTGCGGCAACCTCGTTTAATTCGATTGGATTAGACGACGCAGTAGGGTCAGCGGCAGAAAGAACCCCAACACGGTCGATATCGGAGTCATCGATATCCATTTCAGATATCGAATGAGGTATACTAAAAAAATCGCGGGTTTCCAGTATCCAATCACGTACCGCTTCAAATCCAAATTTCTTTAAACCCAGATATGCCGATACTCGGATCATCTTTTCCTCTATTGCTATGCGATTGAAATCCATAACATATGGGAAAAAGACGGCATTGGTTAACCCATGATGTGTATTATAAAGAGCGCCAATAGAGTGACTGAGCGAGTGTATTCCACCCAAGCCCTTCT
Organism: Rhodospirillaceae bacterium; assembly: GCA_002701455.1. Classification (GTDB taxonomy): domain Bacteria; phylum Pseudomonadota; class Alphaproteobacteria; order Thalassobaculales; family Thalassobaculaceae. Next base: position 13,711 of record NZVJ01000118.1, on the reverse strand, counting down.
GAAATGCTGTAGAGCCCATTGATGCAGCTGCTAGCATATAGCCCCGAGCTTCCAAATCATCTCCATCCGCATANCTACGCGGGAGATATTCTTTCACCAGNCTCATTCCCTCTAGGGCTATACCATCGGCCATAGGATGTATTCCCGGCGCGCATAAAGCCTCAAAACTATGAGCGAGTGCATCAATACCAGTCCATGCAGTGAGATTTGGGGGTAACCCTACACTGAGTTGGGGGTCCTCGATAACTATTGCCGGCATCATTTTGGGGTGGGCAAAAATGCGCTTCGCATTGACTTCTTCATCTGTAATTAAGCCCGCNCGTCCTGTCTCAGAGCCTGTTCCAGCAGTAGTAGGAACAGCAATGATNGGCACAATATTATCAAGATTTATTTTTGGACCACCCTCTACCTTTACATGAANNTCAAAGAGGNTTCCTTTCTGTCCTTGATACATGGCGATTACTTTACCCGCATCCATCGCCGAGCCGCCGCCAATCGCAATTACTCCATCATGCGAACCAGAGCGGAATGCAGCGGTGCCCTCTTCTATATTTTTTCCTACTGGATTGCCCTGCACTTTTGAAAAAAGGCCCATCTNTAGATCGCCTNCTTCAATTAACTCCGTTAAATTCTTAATTATCTCCGANTTCGCCAGGCCAGTATCCGTTACTATCAGAGGGCGCTCTATATTTAATGCGGAGCAGGCATCACAAATTTCAGNAATACGGCCAACNCCAAAACGTACTTCCGTGGGATAACTCCATGTCGAAAAAAGTTTGGGTTTAGTCATTTNAAATAATCTCCCATAACTTGATGATAGAAAGTNTCCCGTCACCGAGNGAAGTGAATAAGGATAGATATATTAAATCTTAATATCTGATATGTAACGCCACGACGTCAATTGGGTTTTGATCACTATTGGATTAGGCAATTTTATTTCTATGNCTTAGCGCAAGCCCAATGTTTGCGGCAGGATGAAAAAAGGCTTGCCGACAGCAACAAGCCTTGATCCTAATACTAGAACGAAAAGTTCTTGGTTAAATCCTANTCGTCTAATGCCTTCAAGACTTTAGGCGGTGACATGGGCAGCTCATATAGACGCTTGCCTCCAGTAGCATCAGCAATTGCNTTTGCGATTGCCGCTAAGGGCGGCACNAGAGGAATTTCTCCAACACCCTTGACACCATACGGATGATCCGGATTGGGAATTTCCACCATGACCGCGTCTATTAACGGAAGATCCGAGGCAACCGGCATACGATAATCTAGAAAACCTGCATTATCGAGACGTCCATCTTTATTATANATAAACTCTTCGTTAAGTGCCCAACCAATTCCTTGAACAACACCGCCTTGGATCTGTCCCTCTACGTAGGCTGGATGTATTGCTCTCCCTACATCCTGACTCGCCGTGTAGCGAAGAATTTTTACGCGTCCAGTTTCCGTGTCAACTTCAACGTCGACCATGTGAGCTCCTACCACGCCCATGTGACCAGTTGTATTTTTTGATACGGCAGACATAATTGGCCCACCCGTCGCTTCGGCTTTCATTGCGAGAGATTCTAAACTTAGTGGTTCNAAATCNCCCGCATTTGAACCAGCAGGGTGAGCTGCTCCATCGCGCCATTCGACGGCTTCAACGTCAATGCCCCAGATACCTGCCGCTCGAGACTTTAAGATTTCGATGACTTGATCTGTGGCTTCGTTAACGACAATACCAGAGGCAAAAGTTACCCGGCTGCCGCCAGTTACTGCACTTATACCCACGTTGTTTGTGTCCCCGATTTGGGCTTTAACCTTTTTATAATCAATGCCTAGTTTTTCTGCTGCAATATTTACCATTGACGCGCGGCTGCCGCCGATGTCCGGATGGCCAGTTATAACCAATGCTGTACCGTCCTCATTGACATGCAATTGAGCACTTGACTCACCGCCAGCATTTCCCCAGTAACCAATCGCTATACCACGACCTTGATTAGGTCCTAATTTAATTTTGGCATTTGGGTGATTGCGGACAGAGTCGATGCACTCTTGAATCCCCGCCTCTCCGATTTTGGCACCGTAGATAGTTGGTTTGTTAAGAGGTAATGCGTTACGTAAACGCAATTCCCAAGGATCCATATTCAGTTTTTCAGCAATTTCATCCAACATCGCTTCGAACACATAATTACCCTGGGGCGCTCCNGGCGCCCGGTANGCAGCAACATTCGGGCGGTTGGAGACGATGTCTAGGCCCTTTAAATTTGCGTTCGGGATATCGTAACACGAGAAAGAGAAGTGACATGCGCGACCTACTGGCGATCCTGGGTAACAGCCCGCCTGCATATTATAACTACCTTCGACAGCTGTTAATTTACCTTCCTTAGTCACCCCAACTTTAAGATGTGCAGACATACCGGGAGCTGGACCAGTGCTATGGAACACCTCTTCTCTCGTGTTTTGCATTTTGACTGGNCGGCCACATTTCTTAGACAAGACCATCGCTACTGGCTCAAGGTAAATAATGGTCTTACCTCCAAAACCACCGCCNATTTCAGCAGGAATTGCTTTTATATCGCCTGTTGCCATTCCTGTTATTGTTGCGGTTAGACCCCGCACCATAAACTGTCCCTGACTGCTGCTCCAAATAGTAGATTGGGACTCGGGCTTGTAACTCACNACNCACGACTGCGGCTCGATATATCCTTGATGCACGGCTGCGGATTTAAAATCCCGTTCAACGATTANGTCAGCTTCCTCGAAACCCTTTTCAACATCTCCTGTTGCAACAGTCATTATATTAGAAACATTTGTCGGGCCTNCGATCCCTTCAGTTTTGATCCAATCATGCAAAATAGGAGCGCCCGGCGCGATCGCTTCATCTACATCGATCACATGCGGCAGAACTTCATAATCGACCTCTATTAAATCGAGTGCAGCTATGGCAATTTCTTGCGANGTAGCAGCAACTGCTGCAATTGGGTGTCCAACGTAGAGAATTTTTTCCTGTGCCATGCAGCCGCGAGATATCCAGCGAATATCATTAGGTCCTGTAGGCAATGGCACATCTAATGGAAGCTTAGGCAGGTCGGTACCGGTCATCACTGCCAAAACGCCCTGCAATTTTTCAGCCTTTGAGGTATCGATTTTCTTTATTAAGGCGTGCGCATGTGGACTACGAAGAACTTTTCCCCAAACCATGCCAGGCATAGTAAAGTCAGCTGCGTATTGCGCTGAACCGGTTACTTTTTCAATGCCGTCGGGCCGTATCGTAGGTTTACCAATCCATTTATTATCGGGTGATATGTAATTCATTTTTTCATTCCTCATTTACACCTGTGTTTAAACTGGCACCCACTAATTTGTAATTTAGGTACTGAAAACACGCACAAAGTCTATAAAATATAGCGCAAATCCATTTTTGCGCAAATATTCAGCGATTACGCCAATCAACTGCGGGCATCCCACTCGCTAGAGTTTAAGAGAGTTTTTTATCTTAATCAATGCAATAGCTTTAATGCGACAATTTTTATCAACATTCTTTTTTGATCGCTACGAATCGCCCCACTCGACACTGAAATGATTTNTTTTAAGGGCTTAATTCAGGAGGATTATAAGGCTGTATTAATTTCCAAAGTCTTAGTGCCGTNCAAAATATTAAACCCAGGTCGGCTCATGCGTACCAACGGGGACGGGGCCAGTCGTCCAAAACGGAGTTGTTTCTGTCATAACTTCCGGGGGCTTTACATGTAATATTTCACCCCATGGTGAAGAATGAGTCTCCAGCAAATCCGAAATATCCTTTTCTTCCGGGTTGNTTATTGACAAGCCGTCAACCCGGCCGAGTTTATCGATCCACCGNCCTGTTTGGGCTAGAGACACCCTTACCATCCATGAGCCCCCCTCTTCCGCTCGCCTCTTCAACGCAGCCATCGCACCAAAGGCAGCAAGATATCCTGTTCCATGGTCAAGCGCTTGACAGGGCAGTGGATGCGGTTCTCCTGTCCCTGCAGCCATCATGCCTTCATAAACAATTCCACTGGCACTTTGCGTAAGACTGTCGAAACCNCGATAATCNCTCCAAGGACCCTTATGTCCATAGGCAGAGATTGTAACATAGACGATGCCTGGTTTTATCCGNGCCAATTCTTCTGGGTCAAATCCCCTGCCAGAAATGGTTCCNGGACGATACCCTTGCACAAAGATATCTGCCTCANGAGCCATCNCCTTTAATTTTTTNCTGTCCGAATCCAAACGAAGATCTAAAAAAGCGGAGCGCTTACCAAGCCCGGTATCTATNACNAGAGACTCTAATACAGGCAAGTGGGCTGCACCTATCCTTATTACTTGAGCTCCGTGCGAAGCAAGGGTCCTTCCGCAAACGGGACCCGCTATGACCTTGGTTAGATCTAATACTTTAATTCCGGAAAGCGGCCGGTTTCCGCCTGAGGGCAGTTCCGTTGGCGGGGCTTCTCCAATTTTNACAACCTCAATTAACGGGAGTTCCGATAAGGCTTCCGCTTGAGGATGAATTGACCATTCATCCGGGGAGCGAATTAGTGCAACACAAAGCCCGTCTTTTCTACAATGTCTTTCTAGGTCTAGTCCATCCCATTTAGCGACAGCCCGCTGCACCTCTTCAGGATCTTCGGCGCAGTCTAAAACTTTAAGGACACCCTCGCGTAAATGCGGGAACTGACAGTGCAGCTGGATCCATTTATTGTCACCTGTACGATAATATCCCGATATCGGCGACCAGAATCTAGGGCGCGACTTACCTACTACGCGTGTATAGTGTTCACTGCAAAAGGCAATGGCAGCGTCCCGGCAGTCCAAAGAAACCTCCTGACGGTTTCCAGTACGCAAGCGCCAAATCTCTGNAGCGGCTANAGAAGCCGCGCCAATCGTTGCAGAAGCNGCTGTTCCCACACGGAATATGGAGGATAAAACGGGATCGCCTCCGGTTAGTTTGATGTCATTCAATGCGTTAACATCACAGCCTGCCATCTGCCAAATTTCATTTAATGATTCCATTGCAGTTTGGTTATTNGGNTTCACGATAAAACATCATCCTTTTCTGCATTTAACCNGAGAACGGCATTTCCAAACACACTAACTGNCCGTTTTTCTAAAAGTCTTAGTTTACCAGCACGCATAATACAACGCCCCTAATTATCCGCATATTTTAGTTAATTTATTGAGAATGAACATTGCTGGGTANTTCATCAGTGCCCAGCTTTAATAGCATCTGCCATTTTTTCAGCAATCATTACCGTGGTAAGATGGGTATTTGCGCGAGGCACCTCAGGCATGATGGATGCATCTATTACTCGAAGTCCANTTGTTCCAATCACCTTACAGTAAGGGTCCACCACGGAACAGGGATCTTCAGCCNCGCCCATCCGGCAGGTGCCACTTGCGTGTTGAGCGTCGGAGCATTCCTGCATTATCCAAGAGTCNAGATCGTCACCCANTAATTCCTGCTGCAATGAGCGTCCTGACATCCCNTATTCGACACCAGTAGAAATATGGNCCACTGCATCACTNATNCCAATCGCGCGNAGNCTTGCAACACCGTCNCGCATGCGTTTCATATCTCNCTCGTCCGANAGCATATTTTCNTCAATCTCNGGGTCTTCATTAGGATTTTGAGACTTTATTTTTACGGTTCCCTGGCTAAATGCCTGATAAACAGAAACGGCAATCCCACCTCGGCTCACTCCGCCCTCTTCTTCCGGGTTCAGATTTCTGGTGATCATGATCATATCATTTTCGCCGGCATCAGCCATATGAGAGCTGTAACGAAGACAACAGTTAGTATGCCTGTGCATACGAGTTGAAACTCGGCATTCAGGTTTCAGATCCAGTACAATCCTTATAATTGGATGATCTAACAGATTTTCACCAACCGGTAGTTCGTTAACAATCGGAATACCAAGGTTATTAAGCAGCGAAGCCCGGCCAAATCCAGAGCGCTGCAAAATTGTAGGGGAATGAATAGCCCCGGCGCAAAGTAAAACTTCTCTATTCGCCCGAATATTCTGCAATTCACCATTCAAGCAAACCTTTACGCCATTCACATGATGCCGATTACCTTCAAAGGTAAGCGTATCAACTATTGCATTTCCTTCTATGGTCAAATTTTTACGGCCTCTCACGGGATCTAGATAGCCATCGTTGGTAGAAACCCTATTACCATTCTGACTATTAATAGCGTAAGGCGACACCCCGCTTCCCCACGGCGCATTGTGGTCATCACCCCAGCCATATTCAAGTTCTAGGCCAGCACGCATCAGTGCCGTATCCACAGCTCCCCAATCCTCAAGTGCTGCCCGAAACACAGGTATTGGTCCCATCCTCCCGTGATATGGGGCATCTCCGAACCGAATATCGTTTTCCAGTTTGCAAAAATACGGAAGAACGTGCTTCCATCCCCATCCGGCGCAACCACTGCTGGCCCAACGGTTAAAATCATCGGGAACGCCGCGGATTGCGATTTGACCGTTTATAGTAGATGATCCCCCGATAGCCCGCCCCCTCCAAAGTAGTTTTGGCTGCTGAACTTTGGTTCTCCTAGCTAATAGTGTGGGCCAGCGATAGTCATCGTCAGCAATTGCATGCAGGGGATTAGGAATGCGGATATGTTCCGGTGTTTCGGCTGAGGTAAAGTCGCGACCTGCCTCTAACAACAAAACTCGTGTTCGCGATTCCTCAGTCAAGCGGGCCGCAAGAACCGCTCCGGCTGAACCCCCTCCAATTATGATGAAGTCGTAATCTGTTTTCATTGAAAAGTTTAAAGGCCTCTTCACTCTTATTACACATCTGCCTTTATAATAACTTAACAGCTAAGGATAATCTAATTTGTTCCAAAAGNCTCTTGCGCCCTAAGTTCAAAAAAATTCAATGTTTCAAACTTTTTTATCTATGAACTTTATTAAGTTGNAAGCNCTGACANACAACGAGTATTTTTTTGAGCCGCTTTAGGCTTGCGGGTTTAACTGCTTAAGACTGCGTTTCATTTTACTGCGCGACTCACTGGTGGCACCCTCATCAACAAACAGAGAGCCATCCCGCTTAAAGAGAACCACACCATAGAAATCACGTGCCTGGGCCAAGCTGTATCGCTCAAGCCGTACATCTTCCAAAACAGCGTCGATAGACCGCTGCAGCGGGTCGCCGTAACCGCCTCCCCCCGGGGTGCGCACCCAAACCCGATCACCCGGCGCAAGCGCAATATCCTGTTCCTTGGACAAATGTTTTGGAACATAAGATGTTTCGCCACGCAGTACTATGACCTTATTAACATCTCCGTCCTTCCCGCCGAGTGCTCCCTGCGGCCCAAATCGGCCATGATCCATAACAAAACTAGCGCGCGCCTCACCGTTCCGGAGTTCGAGCTCATAATCCAAACCAAAACCACCGCGCGTCTTTCCTGCTCCGGCCGATCCTTCGTGAAGCGCATAGTGATTGTAAATAACAGGGAATGTCTGTTCCATTATCTCCACCGGCGGGGCCTTTGAAATACCTATTGTTGAGCACCCATTGCTCAACCCGTCACTGTCTGCATTTCCTCCATACCCGCCGCCTGACAGCTGATACATCACGAAATCCCTGCCGCGATCCGGATCATGTCCCCCCAGTGCAAAATTACCGCTTGTTCCTGCAGGTGCCGCAGTCACTCTGTCTGGCAGGGCACTAACCAGCGCAGCAAACACTGCCTCGGCTATACGCTGGCTGACTTCGGCGGCGCAGCCAGATACAGGTCTTGGATATTGCGCATCAAGAAACGTTCCCGCTGGCCTTATTATCTCCAAAGGTTCAAAGGCTCCTGCGCTTATAGGCACTTCAGGAAAAATATGCCGCATCGCCAGGTAAACTGAACTTTGTGTCGTTGCAAGCACCGAATTCATTGGGCCACGACAGGGTGGACTTGATCCCGCAAAATCAAAAATCAATTTATCAGCATTTTTCTTTACCTGAAGTTTGATTAAGAGCGGCTCATCAACCACGCCGTCACTATCAACATAGGCCTTTGAATTCCAAAGACCGTCCGGCATGCGCGATATCAGCTGTCGCATTTGTAGAGAAGCTCGTACGCGCAGTTCAGTTATTGCCGCCTGCACAGTATCATCGCCGTAACGATCGAGCAGTAGATCAAGCCTTTCCGATCCAACTTCTAGGGCCGCTGCCTGAGCCTTAACGTCACCAATACGTTGGTCGGCTACACGAATATTAGAGCAGATTATTGAATAGATCTCCTGGTCCAACTCACCTTTTTTGAAAAGCTTAACTGGCGGCAGGCGCAGACCTTCCTGCTCCACTGCAGTCGCAGATGCCGAAAACCCACCGGGGACAGAACCGCCAGTATCGGGCCAATGGCCGGTATTTGACAACCAACACCAAAGTTTTCCTTTGCGGTAATATGGACGCACAAAACGCACATCCATAAGATGAGTGCCTCCCAAATAGGGATCGTTAACGATATAAATATCGTTTGGCTCTGGCGGGCTAGTGCTGCCATTTGCAATCAGCCTAATTAACTCCGCTGTGGAGTATTGCATAGTTCCAACAAAAACGGGGAGCCCCTCTGCTCCCTGAGCAATTAAAGATCCATCCAATGCAGCGTAAATACCATCAGATCGATCATTGGCCTCTGCTATCACAGGAGAAAAAGCTGCCCGTGAAAAGCTCAGATCCATCTCATCACAGACCTGTTGCAGGCCGGCCTGAATAACAGTGAGGGTTATTGGATCAAGGCTCATTCCGCCGCTCCAAGAGTTACCAGAATATTACCATCCTTGTCCGAGACAGCCTCATCACCCGGCTCTATCAAAACCACAGTATCCATCTGTTCCAGAACTGCTGGCCCTTTGATTTTCGCATCAAGCGGCAATGCCTCCCGGTCGAAAACTTGTGTGTCTTGCCAACAACCATTAAACCAAACTGGCCGCGTCCCAATTTGCGCCTTCGTTAGACTACGGGCACGGCCAGCCGGATCAATGAGCCCATCGAGACAAATGCTGGCCCGGCGCCCGGTAACTGTGGTTTTAATATTAACGATTTGGGCTCGGATTTCTGGGAGCCTAACTCTGAATCGCCCGAAATAAGCCTCATCAAATGCTAACTGGATTGACTCGCGGTTAATCTGATCTTTAGGGAGTGAGACCTGTAAGATATGCGTCTGTCCAACAAACTGCATATCGAGCGAATGTGCCACCCTAGTTTCTTCGATGGAAACGGGTTCCTGTCGGATCAATTCTAATCCCTCATCACGTTGAGCCTTCAGTATAGCCGCTATCTCTTGCATATCAGCAAGATTGAGCGGACTATTGATCGTGCGCACGAAATCATGCTTGAGATCTGCAACGATACAGCCAAGTGCATTTGTTATACCAGGACGAGCTGGCACTAAAACCTCTGGAATGCCAAGTTCACGTGCCAACGCCGAAGCATGCATGGGTCCGGCTCCACCGAAAGCAAATAGGGAAAAGTCGCGAGGATCCTCTCCCAGTGATACCGATACCATGCGTGTTGCACCAGCCATACGTGTTATCGCAACCTGCAGCACGGCAGCAGCAGCTGTTTCCGAATCCACGTTCAATGGGTCCCCCAATTTTTTTTGAAAAATGGCGCGGATATGATCTAAATCAACTGGTTCTGAAACTGATTTGAGCTTATTTACATCCAGTCGCCCAAGTAACAGATTAGCATCTGAAATCGTTGGTTCACTTCCACCCAGCCCATAGCAAATAGGCCCCGGGTTTGCGCCTGCACTCTGAGGTCCTACCTCTAGAAGACCGGCATCATTTACTTTTGCGATAGAGCCGCCTCCTGCCCCTATTGTTCTTACGTCTACCATAGGCACATGGATTGGCATCGCATATTCAAGTTCAATCTCATTCGAAACGGAAGGCTCGCCCTCTCGAATGAGGGCAACATCTGTCGAGGTACCACCCATGTCATAGGTAATCAAATTTGGTCGGCCAGCGGCGCTCCCAGTGTAAGCCGCAGCGATCACTCCGGATGCTGGCCCTGACATAACCGTCTTCGCTGCCTCGCGAACAACCTGTTTTGCTGAGACAGTACCGCCATTACCATTCATGACCAGTAATTCACCAGTATATCCCCCAGCTGCTAGTTCCTCATCAAGCCGCGTAATATAACGTTTCAGAATTGGCTGAACTGAAGCATTCACCGCCGCAGTAACACCACGCTCAAATTCTCTGCTTTCCGAGAGCAGCGAATGACCGGTAGTGATATACTCATTAGGCCAGAATTCGGCCAGTATTTCTGCCGCACGAAGTTCGTGCTCAGGATTGGCATAGGCATGTAAGAAGTGCACAACAACCGCTTCCACTCCTAAATCAAGCAATCTTTTACCGGCTGCGCGCACTGCGCACTCATCCAGCGGTGACAGAACGCGCCCCCCATAATCCATCCGTTCACCAATTTCGAACCGTAAATCTCGCGGAATAATTGGTAAAAAATGCCCTTTCATACCGTATGCCTGCGGCCGCGTTCGACGACCAAGTTCAAGAACATCTCTAAACCCAGCTGTGGTAATAAGACCGGTAAGGCTGAGTTTCCGTTCCAAAACAGCGTTTGTCGTGGTCGTTGTGCCATGGACCACAAGCGCAACATCATTAAGATTTGTCTCAGCCTCGGCGAGTGAATGCATAACCCCAAAAGCCTGATTTTCGAGTGTGCTGGCAACTTTGGAAAGACGCACCTTGCCTGTTTTTTGATCCAACCTGACGAGATCAGTAAAAGTACCGCCCACATCGACACCAATTAGGTCGCCCAAATATTCTGTCTCTTTTTTTTTCATAAGGTCTAAATACCAAGAAGCTTAGTCAACACGAGACTATAAACCTTTTCCATGCAAACGTTCCTGTTTTAGACGCTATAAAGACCTTTAATGTCAATGTTAAGAATACAAAAATGAAAAGGTTTGGTAATCAATCCNGAGCCCCCCAGTCGTAATTAATTTGGTTATCAAAACTTTAACTTTTCCCTTATTGCCGCTCTTTCCTTCTAGGCAGTTCGAAGTGATATCATAAAAATCTTAATTTACACNAGATACTTCATTGGCGATTTTGTTTGCAATACNTCCAATTCGTTTTCATATTCCGGCGGCTAAAATAAAGCGCCTGGTCTTTCCAGTCCGTAATGATCTCGAAGCATTGTCCCCTTGTATTCTTCACGAAACAGTCCACGTTGCTGCAGTAGCGGGACAACCTCCTCAACAAAAACTTCAAGCATCCATGGAATTATTGGAGGCATTAGATTAAAGCCATCCGCCGCGCCAGATTTAAACCATGCTTCCAGCTCGTCAGCGACCTGCTCGGGCGTACCCGCAAAAATAAAATGGCCTCGCGCTCCNGCAAGCCTNGCAAGGAGCTGGCGCAAGGTTGGTTTCTCACGAGCCACCATGCCGACGATAACTTCGGTGCGGCTGCGGGCGGCCTGGACAGTAGCAGGATCGGGAAAGTCATCTGTTGTCAGNGGCCGGTCAAGCGGCAAATGGGAAAAATCGCAGCCGCCAAATCGACCTGTCAAACGCNTGCGNCCAACCTCGACATCGGCGAGTTCGTCAAGCTCTTGAGCAATTTTTTTGGCTTCGGNCTCAGTTCCNGCAATGATTGGACTGAAGCCAGGCAGAATTACAACACCGTCAGGATCGCGGCCTTGTGCTTTCGCACGTGACTTAAGATNTTTGTAAAAATCAACAGCTGTTCCCATCTCCAAGTGAGCTGTGAAAACAGCCTCTGCGTGCCGCGCTGCAAATTCCCGCCCAACCTCCGATGAACCTGCCTGTACAAGGACCGGCCGGCCTTGCGGACATCTTGGTACGTTCAGTGGTCCGGCGACTTGGTAATAGTCGCCCATATGGTCAATCGGTCGAATACCTTCCGCTCTTGCGTAAAGGCCGCTGGCTCGGTTATCAATTACAGCGTCATCACTCCAACTGTCCCAAAGCGCCTTAGTGACGTTNACGTACTCTTCAGCACGTATATACCTGTCAGCATGAGATACTTGGTTATTGTCGCCAAAATTTCTGGCGGCGGGCACAGACCAGGTGGTNACGATATNCCAGCCGATCCGCCCTGCACTTACATGGTCCAGGCTCGCAAACTGTCGTGCCAGATTGAACGGTTCCATATAGGTGGTTGATGCCGTAGCGATAAGACCGATTTTTTCTGTTGCCATGGCGAGGGCACCCAATGTCGAAANCGGTTCCAGCCAAGTTCTCGCAGCCTGGGCTACGTCATCATTTACAACCAGCGTATCCGCGAGAAAAATTGAGTCGAACAATCCACGTTCCGCAGTCTTTGCTGCTTCGATGAAATACGAGATGTCAGTCAAAGCTTTTGGCGATGACTTGGGGTGGCGCCAAGACGCCTCGTGATGACCTCGACTGTGTATGAACAGATTGAGGTGCATTCGTTTGTCCATCGGCTCAATCCTCCTAGTATTATAAAACCAAATCTCGGCAGTTAGGTTTACATCATCTGCAAGACGCGGTAATGCGTCTCAGTTGGATCTTTTAAACACTAGCCATTGCACTGTCGTAAAAAGAGCAGTTTCTTGGATGTTGAGCTAAAAAACATAACTTCGATTTCCTAATACATTTCGAATTCTTCCTTGCGTGAAACATGTCTGTTCTTTCATATGAAATCTGCATGTGAAGAGGAGAATGAAATGAGGCTAGAATCTAAAATAGCTCTGGTAACAGGTGCGGGCGGAGGCCTTGGCGGAGCAACGGCAATTAGGTTTGCGGCCGAGGGCGCTAAGGTTGTTTGCAGCGATCTGGATTTGGCTAAGGCTGAAAAAACCGTCGCCATTATCGAGTCGAGAGGCGGCACAGCTATTGCTCACGCATGCGATGTTGCAGACGTCGCTCAATGTAATGCTCAGGTTGCGGAGACCGTCAAACATTTTGATCGACTAGATATTCTTGTCAACAGTGCCGGCGTGAGCCTGCATAGATTAGCACTCGAGACGGGAATTGAGGATTGGAACCGGGTTCTCAATATAAATTTGACTGGATCCTTTTTTACAGCGCAAGCGGCGGCCAGTGCCATGCTCAAAAACGGCGGCGGCAGGATTATTCAAATTGGATCCATCTCAGGACAGCGGGGAAATATGGGCGGCGTCGCCTACGGCGCTTCAAAAGCAGCAGTCATGCATATTTGTAAAGTTCTCGCGACGGAACTTTCCGGACAGGGAATAATGGTCAACGCAATTGCACCTGGTCCCATAGAGACTGGATTAAGCACTCATGGTCCCAGCCGTAAGCGGAACTATAATGAGAGAATTCCCGTTGGAAAATACGGCTCCGCCGAAGCAGTCGCCAACGCGGCGCTTTTCCTTGCATCGGATGAATGCGAATGGACAACCGGAACTATATTGAACGTTGACGGCGGTTATGGCGCCCAAGGCGTTTCATATGACCCCGAAGAGATCAGCCGTTAAAATTTCGTTTTTTCCCGGGGCATTCTTTGAATAGCAGCCTCCACGCTTTCAATAATCTATCAAAATCAACCATATATTGAATTGAATGCTTAGAATTCCCAAAATCGCTGACACATTGTTTTTAAATATCCCCTCCATCACTATGAGTGATACTTTTTACGATATCCAGCGTCTCAGAGACGACTTTCTCACCAAGCAGCCATCTGCAAAAATCCTCGCTGCTTCTTCTTTCAAATGTCTTTTTACGCAGCTCTTT
>NZVJ01000117.1 GCA_002701455.1 Rhodospirillaceae bacterium | reverse complement strand
TAGGATATTTTTTTGAACAAATTCACGAATTTTATTTCTATAGTCTTCGACTTCATCTGGTAATGAAAAATCCATTTTTAATTTATCCCTACTCTCATTTTATTTTCCCTAAAAGTTATGAATAATCCGGCTGCTATAAGCATGGATGCTCCAGTAAGGGTAAAAATATCCGGAAAAGCATCAAATACTAAAAGCCCAAATACTATAGCTGATAGTAACTGCATATATTGGAATGGGGCAAGTACGCTTGCCTGGGCAAAACTAAAGGCAGATATCATCAAAATTTGTCCTATGGTGGCTAGAGATACAAAAGATAGCAAGATTATGCTATCTTGAACACGGGGTTCCTTGAATAAATAAGGCAAAAAGGGTGTCAGAAAAATTGTTCCAATGATGGCAGTGTAGGTGACAGCAACCAGTTGGGGCTGTGATTTCGCTAATTTTCTGTTTGCTATATAAAATAGACCTATTCCCAATGCCCCAGTTAAAGCCAGGAAATAGCCTATCCGTTCTCCCGAAAATTCTGGACGTAGTATTATCAATACACCAGCAAAACCAAAGACAACAGCTAACACCCTTTGAAAATCAATTTTCTCATTTAATAGCCAAGGTGACAAAGCGGTTACCAGAATAGGAGCTATGAAGACCATTGAGGTAGTGTCAGCTAGCGGGATATATTCTAGGGACCAATAAAAAAAACTTATACCAATAACAAATACCATACTTCTAACTATCTGAAGCAAGATAGGCCTTGGGAATAAGATGGATTTACCATATTTGGCCCAAACTATCGGTATAAGGATCAAGCAACTAAAAATTAAGTGCAACCAAACTAAAAATAGTGGGGAATAATAGCCGTCCAGCAGTTTTGCAAGTCCATCTTTGACGGCATTAAGAGATAGTGCGCAACACATAAAAATAATACCAAGAACTGGGGTGTTGATTTTCATTTTAATACCTAAGCGGGTGACTTTATATTTGTTGGATTTTGTTTTTTATAGCTAATAAGCAGTATGGCTGAAAAATTAAAAACAAAACCAAAAATAACATTTGTGGTTATTGGCTCACCCAAAAGTATTGCAGCTAAACATATTGCTGTTACAGGATTTAGTCCAACCGTAATAGTGGCCTGTGTAGGAGTAATTGTTTTGAGTGCCTCACCCCATGCATAAATCATTAAAGCTCCGCCTGGAATAGACAAAAGAGCTAATAACCACCAGCCGCTAATACTAAAATCTAGAGCGCCATTAAAGGGTTTTTCAAAATTTATTGCTAGTAATAACAACAATAATACACCAACCAGCATTGTGTATGACATTACGGCTAGATTTCCATAACTAACTAGGTACTTTCTAGCAGAAACATTAAAGATAGAGACTGATAACATACCTAAAAACATATAAATATCTCCCTTTATGGCATCGGGAGCTAAGGGTGTTACATTTTCACCTAGAACTATGCTCGTGCCAACAATTGCCATAATCACAGCAATAATTTTTCTGAGGTTCATCTTTTCGATTCTAAATATACTTGCTAAGCACATCGTAATAAGCGGCATGGTGCCAAATATTAATCCGCCCCTAACCGCAGTAGTGTATTCTAGTGCTTGGGCAAAGCAAAAGGGGAACCCAGCATACATAAAAATTGCTATAATACTAAGCCCCATCAGGTCTTTTCTACTAAATTTTATAAACTCTTTTCTTAAAAGAAAGAGTGCAAACAATATAATCAGAGCAATACCGTAACGGGCAAAGGTAAGTGACAGCGGGGTGGTTTCTGTCATTATCATTCTTGTGAAAACAACAGTCGTACCGCCAAGTGAGGTGGAAACACACGCCCAAACTAATCCCCAAATGCTAGTCATGATTTAAATTACAAAATCCATGGTTGGTGTCCTAACACCAAAGTTAAATACATTCTTCTATTTTCTTGAAAAGATCCGAGGTTAAATATTTTAGATACGTTGTGTATTTGGGAAGTGTATCAACTCTATTAATACACCTTCAGGATCTTCAAGGAAAAACTGTCTTATTTCTGTTCCAGGAACTTCATTAGTCTCATAATCAACACCTGTAGTGTCCAAATGCTCTCTTGCTGCCTCGAAATCTTTTATTTGTAAAGAGAAGTGAGAAATAGAAGCATCCTTTGAGCCGGTAAGCATCTTATTTTCTGGAGCTGTTTTCATTATGTGCACTACAGGTTGCCCACCAGCATACATCCAGTATCCAGGGCGATCAAAGTTAGGTCTAGGACCTTTTTCAAGGCCTATCACTTCACGATAAAACTGTTCCGATCGCTCTATATCGTCTGTTTCTACATTAACATGATCAATTGTTGCTACTTCCATAATAAATATCCGGTCAATTTGTTCCAAAATTAGTGTAACATCTTTATACTGTATCTGGTCAATAGATTTGGGCTTTATATTAAATATTTATAGTACTAATAATTGGAAAGGAATTGTCCCTGATATGACTAAAGTATTAATTGTTACAGGCGGCAGTCGTGGTATTGGTCACTGTGTGTCTGTTGGTGCGGCTAAAGACGGGTGGGATATTTGCATTAATTACAAGGAGAACAAAATTCGTGCCGACGAGACGGTGGAATTAGTTAAAGGCCTCGGAAGAAAATCCATATCCGTACAAGCCGATATTTCAAAAGAAAATGAAATCAAGCACCTTTTTGATGAATGTGAAAAACAACTTGGCCCAATCTCTGGTTTTGTAAATAGTGCCGGTATTGTTGAGCCATATGGAAACATTGCAGAGGTTAAAAATGACGAACTTGAGACACTTATTAATCTCAACGTAAACGGGGCTATCTTAGGTTCTAGAGAAGCTGTTAAAAGAATGTCTACGAAATATGATGGTGAAGGTGGTTCTATAGTGCTGCTTTCCTCGGTATCCTCTCGTTTGGGTTCCCCTGGAGCTTGTGTACCTTATGCAGCCTCAAAGGGTGCAGTGGATGCTTTGGGTTGGGGATTAGCTCAGGAGGTTGCTCGAGAAGGGGTGCGGGTGAATGTGGTGAGCCCAGGCCTCATAGATACAGAGATTCAGCCAGAGGGGCGGGTTGAAGAACAGGGTCCATCGTTACCTGCGGGTAGAGCTGGTCGACCAGAGGAAGTAGCTGCCGCCATATTGTGGTTATTATCCGATCAAGCCTCCTATGTTTCCGGGAGCAATCTTATGGTTTCTTATGCCAGATAAAGAAAACCTGCCCCTATAATTAGGGGCAGGTTCAAATAAGTTTAAATTAAATACTTATTTAATATTATACTTGTGAGGCAGCTTGATGCCATCTTGTTCGGCAATTTCAAGGTATCTCTTAAAAAGTTTACTACCTGGGAGGCCCTTTTTATCCAGCATTTTGGCGCTGTCATTTGACCAACCATCATAAGCCTGTGCCATGGCTTTTCTTTGATCATAAGGTAGCTTATAAAGCGTACTTCCGTCCCTTTTTAGGGCCTTTAAAGACGAACCATATTTCTTACTAGCTAGTTCAGCCGTTTTAACTTCCCATTTTGCTCTTTCTTCATGAAAGATTTTTTGAACTTCTTTAGGAAGTTTTGCCCAGCTGTCCATGTTCATGGTCATTTGATACAAGGTTGTAGCGCCCCAGCCAACTTCAGTGTAAAATTTAGCTGGCTCATCAAGTTTAAAACCTTTCCATGCTGGTGGGAAAATTACAACTCCCTCGTAAACACCAGATTGGAGTGAGTTATAGGCTTCGTTCAAGTTTGTTTGAATAACGGTAACCCCGGAAAGAAGCTTTAACCATGGTAAATTAAGTCCAGCGCCGGCAATCTTATGTCCAGATAGATCGCTCATTTTCTTCCAACCAAACTTAGTGCCTAAACCATAGGAAGAGAAAGTTCCCTTGCCAACTACCCACTGATTAAATTTCTTAACATCTCCCTCCCACTCGGGAAATTCTTTATAAGTTTTGTTAGTTATTCTCAGTTGGGTCATTGGGTCGTCAGTTACCATTGGCACGTAAAAATGGAAAGCCAGTTGAGTTGTTTTTGTTGGCTCAAAGCAAGCGCAAAACAAACCAATATCAAAAAGCTTCTTTTGAACGTTTTCCAAGACATCGAAGGGTCCAGAAACTGTATTCCAAAGTTTAATAAATTTAACCTTATGGCTAGTCTCAGCAGCTACTCTTTTCTCAATAGTAGGCACTAAATAGTGATGGGCCTGATTAATTGGCTCCAGAGGCATCATGGGTTGTCCCGAACCAATTTTTAAAGTGAAACTGGCTGCGGAAACCAATGAAACCGACAAGATGACTGCAACAGCACTTACCATGCTTGCTACACCCAGCTTACAAATTCGACCTAAGTTCATTATACGCTCCCTAAAAAAATAAAAATTATAATGTTTTAACGACTTTCTTATCTTACACATTAGATCGTGCTTGGCAAATGCAGATCTTTCCTTAATATAAGTTTCTGTTACATTACTAGTGACCTTCTAGTTTGGCGTTTTTCGGGGATTTTCCTAAGAAACAAGTGGGTTAGTTGGAATGGGCAATATTGAGAGCCCTATCGTTGTTGGTTTGGGAGCACAGCATGGCCGGTTTGCAGGAAGTGGAAGAGGTAGGAGAAAAACAAGATTTTGTTGATCGTTCTACAGAGGTACTGAGCACGGTTTCAGCCTTTTGGGGTCTTCTTCTTTGTGCTGTATATTTATATGACATTATAGGTAGGGAAGCGTTTAATGCCCCCTTCCAAGGCACTCATGAACTGGTTGCTAACTCTATTGTTGGTATTTTATTTCTTGAATTACCCTCGTCAATTAAGCGTCGGGCAATGATCCGTACTGTTTTTATTTTTAATGCTGTATCAGATCAGATGAGGCGTATTTTAGACTGCACCACCTATATTCTCGGGATACTTTTGTTTGCAGCAATTATTTGGGGNGGCTGGGATACAATGATAACCAGCTGGAAACTNCTAGAAATTGAGGGGGCAGGTGCATTTGAAGTGCCGGTCTATCCTGTCAGGACAATAATTATTATTTTTAGCGGTATTTGTTGCTTCATATACATGCAACTTATTTATTATACAATTACAGGAAAAATAACTCCAAAAAAAGGATAGAGGGACGTGGTTTTACTAAACATCAGACAAAGTAGCAGAGGATAGCTAATGTTAGAGGCACCAACAGTTCTACTCTTAATGGGTATAGCCTTNATAGTTTTTATAGTNGCCGGGCTTCATATTTATGTAGTCTTGGGTATGGTTTCTCTAGTGGGCACCTATCTGCTTTTCGGGGATGTAGGTATAACGCTCGAATTAGCAAGTAGCTCAGCCTATGCAGTATTGAGAAATGCAGTCTTTGCGGCGATCCCTCTTTTTGTGCTTATGGGAGAATTCATGAGCAGGGCTGGAATGGCCACTGATTTATANAAGATAGCAAATTATTTTTTAAGGAAGCTTCCGGGTCGTTTGGCGATAGCTACAGTTTTGGGTAATGCAGTTTTTGCTGCAGTTACNGGTGTAAGCGTTGCATCTGCTATGACATTTTCTCGAATAGCCTACCCAGAAATGATGAAGTTTGGTTATAANAGNAGCTTTGCCCTAGGTTCCATTGCCGGAAGTGCTAGCTTGGGGATGTTAATACCCCCTAGTGTTCTTTTGATCGTGTGGGGTATTATAATTGAGAAGTCAATAGGCAAACTTTTTCTCGCTGGTTTTATACCGGGCCTCATCTTGGCTTTGCTAATGGGTCTCTATGTTTCTGTCAGGGCCAGTATGAGGCCAGAACTGGCTCCATCAAAAATCGAGGGTGATACTGAGTCTGTAGCAACTGTGCCAACTGGAAAAGAGGTAATCAGCGGATTGGGAGTAATAGTGCTTATTCTTTTGGTTTTGGGAGGCTTATTTGCTGGTTTTTTTACTCCAATGGAGTCAGCGGCTGTTGGTTGTGGTGGTGCTATTATTTTCTCTTATATCAAAGGTCTTCGCTGGTCCCAGTATAGGACGGCGGTGGTGGACTCAGGGAAAACCATAGCCCCAGTTCTNGTTTTACTNATGACAGCNGCNATGTANGCAAAGTTTTTGGCTCTCGGTTCTGTGGTAGACATGATACAGGACNTCATTAATGGCATGGGTTTAGGGCCCTTTGGCGTAACAGTTTTGATGATTCTAATTTGGCTAGCCTTGGGCACATTAATCGACTCTATTTCTATTATTCTTTTAACTGTGCCAATATTTTGGCCACTCGCTGAAGCAGCAGGTTGGAATGTAAATGCCTTTGCTATTTTTGGTATCCTCGCTATCGAAGCAGGCCTACTCACGCCACCGTTAGGCCTGCTGGTATATACTGTAAAGGGGGCTGTCCCCGATCCCAGTGTTACTTTATCGGAGATCTTTGCCGGTTCNATACCCTATTGGATTTTAATGCTGATAGTAATGACTATTATTTGGATTTGGCCAGTTACAGCTACTTTTTTGACCACCTTTGGATAGNACATTAGACTAGAATCTGATGGGTAATGATCTCTGGAAATTAACGGCAGCGAATATAACAGATGGTATAGCGAGTAAATCTTTCTCCGCTTCAGAGGTGGTGCGGTCCCATTTGCAACATATTGAAAAGGTGAATCCNAAGGTTAATGCTATTGTCACTTTGGACGAGGAATTTGCTAACTTACAGGCAAACGAAGTAGATAAAAGAGTNAAAGATGGTAAAGAGCTTAGACCTTTAGAGGGCGTACCTATCGGGATCAAAGATACCACAGCCGTAAAGGGTATTAGGACTACNCATGGTTCAAAGTTTTTTGAGCATCACGTACCCGACACTGATGATATTATTGTGGACCGTATAAAAGCTTCTGGGGCTATAATATTAGGTAAAACCAATACACCAGAGTTTGCTGCCGGNGGTAACACTTTTAACGATATCTTTGGCGCGACAAAAAATCCTTGGAATTTAAGCTTGTCGGCAGGAGGTTCAACGGGAGGGGGGGCAGCCGGTCTTGCTGCCGGTATGTTTCCATTGGCATCTGGAACAGATTTAGGTGGGTCCCTTCGAATTCCAGCCGCGTTCTGTGGAGTTCAGGGTATCAGGCCAACAGTTGGTTTGGTTCCAGTAGGTCCAAAAAATCTACCGTTCCAGTCATTAGGTGTATCAGGACCCATGGCTCGAAATTCACATGATCTTGGTGTTCTTCTTGAGGTGATGGCAAAGCCACATCACTTGGACCCACTATCACCAGGTTTTGGTTTTGAACTTACTCAAGAGAAAAATCATAAAGAACTTAAATTGGCATATGTAAATGATCCTGTATGCATTGGTATAGATAATGATGTAGCGGATAAATGCGAAAAAGCTGTTCATGACCTGGCAAACTTGGGTCACAAGTTAGAAATAATTGAAATTGACTTCTCAGAGGGGCGAGAGGCCTTTGAAATTTTAAGGGCACAGTCCATGGTTAATGGTTTTCTTGACTATGTAGAAAAACTTGATCAGATGGGAGAAAATATAGCGGGTAATATTAAAAGGGGATTGGACCAGTCCTCTTTGGATGTTGCGAGGGCAGAGGTTACTAGAGGAGAACTATGGAAAAAGTTAGCAGCAGTCTTTACTACTTATGATGCCCTGGTTACCCCAACTCTTCCTATTACACCATTTCCATTTGAGGAAAACTATCCTAAAAAAATAGATAATAAACCGACGAGAAGTTATATTGACTGGTTTTCAACCACGTTTGTCTTTTCTTTGTTTGGTGTACCTGCCCTGTCAGTACCAGCTGGGTTAAGTAATAATAAACTACCAGTCGGTCTGCAGATAATAGGGCCTCATTTTAGTGAAAATAGGCTACTTCGTTTAGCCAAAAATGTTGAGGAACTGTTTCCAATTGGTTTTCCTACAATTGATTAGTGGTCTTTATTTGATTCAATCAGAATTTTATACTGCTGCGGTTGATATGTGGCTATATCTTGATCTATTGTATAAGCTAACAATATAAAAAAGGTTTTTACTGTATAGGAGGGTTCTAATGTCAAAAAGTGTGATAATTACGTGTGCGGTGACCGGCGCGATACATTCCCCAACAATGTCGGAATACTTGCCAATAACACCAAATGAGATAGCTGAAGATGCTATTGCTGCCGCTGAGGCAGGAGCTTCGATTCTCCATTTACACGCAAGGGATCCTAATGATGGGCGACCGACCCCTGACCCAGATGTTTTTATGGAATTTTTACCAAGGATAAAGCAGTCGACTGATGCAGTTGTAAATATTACGACTGGCGGGGGGCATGGTATGACCCTTGAGGAGAGGTGCGCAGGGGCGCTTAAGGTAAGCCCAGAAATGACCTCCCTCAATATGGGTTCTATGAACTTTGGTCTTTATCAGATTTTGGATAAAATCAAGGATTGGAAGTATGACTGGGAACCTGCTTACTTTGAGATGACAAGAGATTTTATATTTAGGAACACCTTCAAAGATATTGAGTGGGTATTAAAAAATTTGGGGGAAGATCACGGAGTCCGCTTTGAATTTGAATGTTACGATATGGGGCATCTTTATAACTTAGCTCACTTTGTTGATCGAGGTTTAGTAAAGCCACCGTTTTTTGTTCAGACGATTTTTGGAATTTTGGGTGGTATTGGAGCTGATATTGAGAACCTTATGCATATGCGCAGAATTGCAAATAAGCTGTTTGGTGAAGAAAATTATGAGTGGTCCATTTTAGCTGCAGGAAAGCATCAGATGAGTTTTGTAACCACCGGTGCAATTTTGGGAGGAAATGTGAGAGTGGGACTTGAGGACTCATTATTTTTGGGTAAAGGTGAGATGGCAAAGTCAAATGCTGAGCAGGTAGCTAAGATTCGAAGGATCATCGAGGATATGTCTCTTGAAGTGGCAACTCCTACTGAGGCTCGCGAGAGGCTTGCGCTTAAAGGTGGAGACAACGTATCGTTTTAAAGCTTAGTAAATGGTGAAAAAACTAAGATCGGTACTAATCACCGCTGGTGCGTCCGGGATAGGCAGGGCAGTCGCTGATTGTTTTGCAGAGAGTGGTTATGATGTTCATGTTTGCGATATCAATTCTGATCTTATAGATGCTATCTCCGAAGAAGATAATCAAATAACCGGCAGTATTTGCGATGTATCTGACCCAGATCAGGTAAAACAATTGATTGATCAATTGTTGAAAAAAAGCAGTGGCTTTGATGTGCTTGTAAATAATGCTGGTATTCCAGGCGGTAATGCGCAAATNGAAGATATTGAGTTATCAACTTGGAAAAAAACCCTAGATGTAAATCTCAGCGGAATGTTCTACTTCATCAAGAATTTGACGCCTGTTATGAAAAATAATGGCTCAGGATCTATAATAAATATTTCCACAGCTTCTGTTAGAACAGGTATGTTAAATAGGCTCCCATATATAGCCACCAAAGAGGGGGTTATGGGTTTAACAAAAAATGTAGCAAGAGAATTAGGGCCATGGAACATCAGGTGTAATGCGATATTGCCAGGACTTGTAGATAACGACAGAGGAAAAAAAATTTTAGCTGACAAAGCGAAGGAGGAAGGTAAGTCAATCTCTGAAATGGAGGAGGAATATTTGAAATATATTTCTATGCGCTGTTGGATTGATCCCAGAGAAGTTGGAGATTTAGCTGTTTTCCTTGCGTCGGAAAAAGCAAAGCATATCACCGGTCAATTTATTGCGGTAGATGGACACATGGAATGGGAAGCTTAAGTTAGGTCAGGGCGATAGTCTTTAAGACTTGTGTATTGTACCAGTTCTATGTGGTTACCCTCGGGGTCATCAATTATTGATAAAAATACGCCATCCCTAACTTCAGCTATTTGGTTTTCAGTTCTGAANTTATCAATGTGTTGTGCCACAGTGTCTAACGCNATCCTCAAATCATTTACTATAAAAGTCAAAAACACGTTACCTGCNGTTGATAGCACTTCGTTTCCAGTAGAACGCTTATCCGGGTCCGATTTTGGTCTAACCAGTTTTATCCGTTCTCCGTAATTTGTTTGTAAGCGAACAATAGTGTAGCCACCTTTTGTAAAACCGGTTTCTTTACTTTTTCCAGCCTCTACCTCTATTTGGCTAACGAGTTGAAAACCTAATACTTCATTGTAAAAACTAATCATCTGCTCAAGATTATTTACGCAGATACCTACTTCCAGTGGGGATATTGTTTTTATCACTGTTTCAATCCTTTTTGTTGCATCTACTGACAAGGGACAACATACTGTATTTATAGCCCCAATTTTATTTTAAAAAAAGTAATTCATATAGTTCAGGGAGGGCATGTTGAGATTTGCGTGTGATACCGGAGGCACCTTTACAGATTTAATTGTCGAGGATGAAACAGGGTCTCTTTCTATGTATAAGGCAGCAACAACACCCGATGACCCAATTGTTGGGGCAATTAACGCACTTCGTTTAGCGGCTGAAGATAGGGGTTTGGACCTATCAGATCTGCTCAAGGAAGGAGAAATGTTTATTCATGGGACAACACACGCGATTAACGCAATAATAACCGGTAATACTGCTAAGACAGGTTTTTTTACTACTAAAGGCCACCCAGATATACTCGTAATTAGAGAGGGCGGGAGGATTGAACCATTTAATTTTAAGGTTCCTTATCCAGAGCCCTACATACCGCGGTCGCTTACTTTTGAAGTTCCTGAGAGAATAAATAGTAATGGTGAGGTTATTACACCTCTCGAAGAAGGTGTTTTCTTGGAATTATTAGATCAAGCTCGAGATGTTGGGCTTGAGGCAATATCAGTATGTTTCCTCTGGTCTATTGCTAACCCAGTTCATGAGATTAGGGTCGGTGAACTTATAACAGAGCACTTGCCAGATGTTCCATTTTCTCTATCTCACAAACTTAATCCAGCTCTCAGAGAATATAGGCGAGCATCGGCAACCTCAATAGATGCTTCTCTAAAACCTTTGATGACGGATTATTTAAAAAACCTAACCCATCGGCTGCAAAGTGAGGGTTTTTCTGGTAAGACCCTAGTTTTGACCTCACAAGGTGGGATGATTGAGGCTGAGGAAATGGCGTCCGCCCCAATACATGCGATAAACTCTGGTCCATCCATGGCACCAATTGCCGGCAGATATTATGCTCAACTTGAATGTGATGAGGATAGTTTAATAATAGCTGATACGGGTGGAACAACATATGATGTTAGTTTAGTAAGGAAAAATAGAATTCCTAAAACACGGGAAACATGGATAGGTCAGTCATTTCGAGGTCATATGACAGGTTTTCCCTCAATAGACATTAAAAGTGTAGGGGCTGGAGGGGGGTCGATTGCCAAAGTTGATGAAGGAGGAATTTTACATGTTGGTCCTGGTAGTGCGGGAGCCGTCCCGGGCCCAGTATGCTACGATATGGGTGGCACGGAGGCTACTTTAACAGATGCATGCTTGGTTTTAGGTTATATAGATCCGTCCTATTTTCTGGGAGGTGAAATGAATCTAAATACCAACTTGGCTCGTGAGGTAATCGAAGAGCAAATTGCTAGACCTCTTGGATTAGAAATAAATAGTGCTGCAGCTTCGATCGTAAGTGTGGCGACTGAAAATATGGTGCAAGCTATCTCTGAAATAACCGTAAACCAAGGAATAGACCCCGCTGAATCCTTGTTAATAGGCGGAGGCGGCGCGGCAGGCTTAAATTCTACTTTTATAGCTAGGCGCCTTGGTTGTCCAAAATTACTAATTCCCGTTACTGGCGCGGGTTTAAGTGCTTATGGAGCAGCCATCTCTGACTTAACTTCAGAATTTAGGTCAGTATTTTTTGCTACATCAGATAATTGGGATGCCAAGGGTGTTAATAACAACCTAAAAACTTTAGAGGCTAGAGCAAAGGAATTTATAGATAGCGCGGGCAAAGGGTCGGTTAGCTCAAANATAGAATATACNGTCGAAGCTCGATATGCAGGCCAAGTATGGGAAATTGATGTGCCTCTTCGTGATTTTCAATTTGGAAAGAAATATACACTTGAACAGTTAGTTGATGATTTTCATGAAGTCCATAATGACATTTTTGCAATTAGTGATCCAGACTCGTCTGTTGAGATGGTGTGTTGGACAGCCGCTGTAAGCTGTCAGATGCGTGCCGAAGATGGAGTAAGAAATGTCACTTTTTCAGCCTCAGATAAAAGTGACGAGCGTCGTTTGGTTTATTTTGATGGGCATGGANAATTAAGTACACCGATAAAAAAATTAGGGAACATAGTAACTGGCAAGAAAGACCTAGGTCCCGCAATTGTGGAGACACCGTTTACAACAATTGTTATTGATCCAGAGGCAAGTTACCAAGTTTCAGAAAACAACAGTGTTATTATCTGGCCCTAAAAACGGAGATTAAAATGAATAATGGTAGAGCAAACAAGCTGGACGGGGGAAAGCTCTCTATTCTTTCAAATAGGCTTGGGGGTATTTGCAGAAAAATGGGAAATACGCTCTTACGTACGGGTAGGAGNGGTGTTCTAAATCGCGCTAAAGATTTTTCATGTTGTATAGTCACTCGGGATTGCGAATTGCTGACAGCAGAAGAAAGCCTTCCAATCCACGTCCTGTCGGGACCAGATTTGATGGCAAGATCAATGCATGAATTTCACCCTGACTTGAAAAAGGGTGATGTATTTTTACATAACTCGCCATATCATGGAGACTCCCATCCTGCTGATCACACTTTGTTGATGCCCGTAATTGATGATAAAGGCATTCATCATTTTACGCTTATAGCGAAGGCACATCAGGCGGATATTGGGAACTCTATACCAACAACTTATCATGGCACTGCAAGGGATGTCTATGAGGAGGGTGCCTTGATATTTCCGGCGGTAAAGGTGGTAGAAGATTATAAGCCTATAGACGACATAATTCGAATGTGCCGTATGCGCATACGAGTTCCAGATCAGTGGTATGGAGATTTTTTGGCAATGCTTGGAGCAGTCTTTATAGGTGAAAAAGAAATGTTGGCTATTGGTGACGAAACAGGTTGGAATTTGTTGCATGAGTTTACTGACCAATGGTTTGATTATTCGGAGCAGCGTATGATTTCTGCAATAAAAGGTATGAAAGGTGGAACNGCGACTGCGCAGTCAACTCATGATGCTATTCCTGGAACACCAAAAGANGGAATCACNATTACATCTAAGGTAAAAATTTCTCCAAATAGCTCAACAATAGAAGTGGATTTAACAGATAACCCCGATGCGCTAGCTTGTGGTTTAAATGTTTCTGAGGCGTGCACAAGAACATCTACAATGATTGGCATATTTAATTCCATAGATAATTCGGTGCCTAAGAACGCAGGTTCTTTTAGACGAATTGCTATTAACCTTAAGGAAGATGGTGTTGTTGGCATACCCAAGCATCCAACAAGTTGTTCGGCATCTACTACTAATCTAGCAGATAGGGTGCAAAACTCTACGATGAGAGCAATGGCTGCTATTAGTGATGGTTTAGGTATGGGTGAAATAGGCTGCTTTTGCCCTCCCTCTACCTCTGTCGTTTCGGGTG
>NZVJ01000116.1 GCA_002701455.1 Rhodospirillaceae bacterium | reverse complement strand
TTTCCTGTGCAATTTCCTGCTGGTTTCTTGCTACCTCAAGAACAGATGTGTCATCGAATTCCATGTAGTTGGCATTAGTTGAGATGCGCAATTCTGGAAGAATATCAAAATCTGCTCCGACACCAATTAAACGCAGGCCCGGGTTGTTAAAATTGGATTGTCCATGCTCTTTCGACGTTCGAAGAGCAGGAAGCATTGCATTTCGTGCGGTAGTAACAATGCCTCCCCCTCCTATTAAAGGGATCGTTTGCCGTATCCAGAAATTCGTATCGGAGCCGGCTATTTGCGGATTTTCAAAAATAGCATCAAAGCCAGTTTCTGTATTGTCAAAAGGATCACTATCGCCGCTGGCATATACTAAAGAACCACGAAGTCGGATCCAGTCAAAATCTATGCCAGGTTCTGCCGCAAAGAAGAAGGACCTAATATTTGCAGTTTCGTCACTAAAAGCGCTATCGCGATTTGTGCCGAGCGCTGTGTAAAATGAAGTTGTTAAATTCAATCGTCCAAAATGACCATCGCCATTAAAACCGAGATAACCTACATCGTAATTGCGGCCGCGCTCGCTGCCAAAAGACGCAGGCCTTTCAATAAATTCATTATCGTTGAAATAGAAGTCACCGCCTTCAGTATTCCTATTGTAAACCGCCGTTATCTGGCTTTGAAACCCCAATACCGGAAAATCCTGCCAATAAAGGTTCGCTATGAAGATATCATCGTCTCTTATTTTTCTATTAATATGATTCAAGAGACTATTGGAATCTTTTTCCAGGCGCCTAAACCAAGCTAAATTATATTGAAAAATATTATTATCTCTATCGCCGAAAAGTCTTATCCCTAATTGACTATCCTGAAACAAAAATCCCCTAAAGTCGGATGAAAAAGGCTGGATTCCTATGCGAATAGAGTCGAAATCATACCTGTCGGATACATTTCGGATATGATAGTCGACAAAGGCTTCCTGGAGGGCGATGTGCCTGTCAGAGCGTTCTGTTCCTAGTCTCGGATCGGCTTTTAGAACTCTGACCTCTTCTACTTCGACATGATTGAAGTTGAAAACAGGAGTTAAGCGAAACTCATAGTCAGGCGGTTTAAAGGCAGTGTCGCCTTTTATGACAGAAAGGCTAACAATAAAGTTCTCATTAAAAACCCAGCTATCGGCACCGCCAAAAAGATCAACATCGTTTGCATCGCGGGTGGCTTGTACGCCGACTGGTACCGGAAAGCTGCGGGGTTCGAGGACGGTGTCAGAAATAACGGCTAAATTAATAAACCAATCCTTACCATAAAGAGGCCTATCGCCTTTAAGAGGATTCCGGTTGTAGGGATCAAGTACGCTCTCTTTTACGCCAACACTTTCTATAATCCGCCACCGGTCTGGTACGGGCAAAAAATTTGATGGGTCATCACGTTTTAACTTCGGCGGCCTTTTCTTGACTGCTGAAGGTAATGGCTTTAGCTCTTTCTCCTTCGTGTTCTCAGTGGATCCCGGACGCTTTCGTTCAAGTGTTTGTGCCAAATCTGTACAAAGACCAGCTGTTGTAGCTGCAAATAGTAGCCCTGTCGCTGCCGCAATTGGCAAAACGAGCTTTCTAATTTCTCTAATTATTACTTTCCTGTGCATGGCGTTTGGTCGGCTGAGTCTAAAAATGGTGCAAATGGACAACTCACATATCGAAGGCGTGTTCCATTTGCGAAAAGAAGATCTGCGCGGATTTCACGAGGAGCGTTGCCAATTCCAGTCCCTAATTCCAAGCCTGCATTGTGCAATCCCAAAAATGAAATCATGTCATCCTGGTCGATACCATCCCCTGAAACACCGAGTCCGCCAACTAAAACGTGGCCTCGGTAAATTGGAACGCTGCCGGGAAAGATCTGTATGCCGTTTGGTATTCTGGATTTTGCGGTCTCTGGTCTAAGCGGAAGTGGCGTGCACCCTAATGCCGTATCTTCGCTTGAAAGGCCTAGTAGAAAAGAGCGATGCGCAACTAAATTTCCAGCTACTAAATCAAGCTGCAGTCCAGTATTGAAGATACTCCATTCCGAAATAGGCTTACTGAAAGGTCCAGGTGGTGCATTAGTTACACCATCCGGCATATAGGGTCTCGATAGGTTTCCTCCGGATCGGTCTGCAAACGCTACCCCGTCGCTCAGTGCTGTTGGTCCTAAAGCGGATCTTGCCTGCAGCACATAGTTTCCTAAGTTTCCGGCTATCAACTCATTAGCAGCATTCCGATTGGAAAAAAAGGCCGCTGTTCTTGCCTTTTGTAATGATACATCTGTTCCAAATACTGGTCCGTCCGGTGTTCGCGCTAATCCTACAATAGCCCCATTAGTATCGACAACCGATATCGTGACATGNGCGTGATCTCCCAGAGGGCGCCTTATTTGGGCTCGAGCCCTAAAGGCGATTGTAAGCGCGTTACGAATGATCGTTCTCACTTCGTTGGCTGTCATAGCTTCCGGGGTTCCTTCAGTACCATCACGCGGCGGGAACCGAGGCTGATTATTACTATCCACAAGTATAAACGCATTTAACGGGCCATATTCTCCTGTTGTATTTGCTCTGTACCCTGACGCGGGTGTCCCAAAAACTGTGCCTTGTCTGATAGTTCCAGCAAAGTAAGTGCCGATCGCAGTAAGTCCTCCAACCGATCTATCTAGTTGATCAAATGGAATAGCCTCAGCGGCTTTGGATCTTAACGCGCGATAACCTCTGTCAGTAAAACGAAAGGTTTTACCTTCCACAGTTATACGATTACCTCTGATATCTATTGGTGCTTCAAAACCAACGGTGCCTGCAAGGGCAATCAGTTCATCTAAATCGGTATCGAAGTCGCCTATATTGGGGTCAAAACTATACAGCCCGTCCGATATTACGCCAATTGCCCCCACTGCCTGGTTGTTTTTATAGAGTGGAATTCCTCCAGGATCAGCGGATAGTCCGAGCGGCGAACGTTTGGGACCTATCGTGACAGCAGCACTATTCTCCGCAATAACTAAATCAGAACAAGGGAGCTGACTGAACTGCACTCCGAACAAAGGTCCACTGGGAGAAAAACGCTCTTTTGGATTGAAATGTTCTTGCACGATTTGACTAGCGGTACGCGTTGTAAATGCGTTGCCGCTGGACGATAAATACGCCCCGGTAATTGCTTTTGCTATTGCGGCCACAGGGCCTGGCACGTCTATCCGCTCCAAACCTCCTTTCCCAGGCACGCCATTGGGTTGTTTGGGGTCGGAGGTCACGACCACACACCCAACAGGGATATTGCTCAGACCAACCGTACAGTCAACGCCCGCCGCGTTGAACTGTCTATTGGCCCCAATCATATTATAAACTGCCAGTATGTTTCCGGTTCTATCTGAAACTGCTATGGCAGCGCCAACATTCCTGCTGCGAGCCTCGTGAATAGCTTGAGCTAGAACCCGTTTAACGTCGTTGATTGATAGACTTTCTTGAGTTAAACCAGTCGATATTGAGGTTAAGGAAATTGTTCCGGCTGTCGCAGCTAACGCTAAAAGTTTAAGGCATCTCCCCATCAAGCTTAAAACAAGTGCTCTCATGGCGTTCTTCTTCCAGCCAAATCAAAAACTCCAAACTTTAATTCTGACGCCGTCCTGTAAGCCACCATAATTTTAATCGGGAAAAGCTCTTGGCTCAAATTATCGTCTTTAAAAATCTTAAAATTAATCTTATTGCGGCGCATTGGACTGAAGTTATTTACCAAATCAACTAGCTTGCCTGACCAAGGCACCCAGTATCCTAGATTGGTCCGTTGCATAACATTTCCTGCCGGCGTATGAGCAGTTATATGAGTTTCTAGAGGAACGTCATCCCCTACATCAACCTGTATGCTTAAGCTTGCGCGGTTTGCATCAATAGTTATGTTTGGCAACACTGAACCCCAAGTTACAAGTTCTAACTTTTCAAGGGCCATAGAGGTGCTGCTAACGCTTATGGAAAAAACCATTAACAAAGCTACTACGATACCATTCACAAATTTCACCATTTTATTATTGTCCTGTTACAGCTAGCATCAGCGCAAGTTCATCATTATGGAAGCCATGGCAACTTATACAGGTGCTGGGTATTTTGTCAGATGTTAACTGTCCGCCATGGCAATCCCGGCAACTTTCAATTTTTGGCAAGAGAACGTCTGAACTCGAGGAAGACTGCCCGGCAGCATGGCAGCTTTCGCACGACGAGTCCGCGTGTGCTTCATGATTGAACACGGAAAGCGGCTGCCAAATGCTAGTTATTTTGACTGGCTCCACTTTATATTCGAATTCCTCGCCGGATGCCTTTTGCAATTTATGGCACACGCCACATTGACTGGCTGAAAAAAGGTAACTGGCAGCTTCCTGGGTCTTTTTATCAGCCCAACTTAAAGCCTCGAGGCGCTGGTTCTCTGTTAATTTTTCGCCTGGCCTTCTTCGTAAACTTGCAGGTGCGCCCTTATCCTCAATATTGCCGCTGAGTGCCATATCGGAAAAGTATTCCTTCACCTCACGCTGTACGGTCACTGCACTAGCATGAGGAGCTAGCCGGTCAGGATTATTAGGATCGAAAGAAAGAACGTGACAATCTCCGCAGTGCTCCTCCATGTTAACAGGCTTAAAAAATTGGGTGCTCATATCCGGGACATGACAGCTTGCGCAGTCTAATTTTTCTTGTTTTCCCGTATTAGGATTGCGCATTCTTTCTGGGATAAGATGAACGTCATGTGGAAATTTCAAATTTGAATTTTCCTTCGGTGCATCGTCTAGGCTAATTCTCTCCTGTTTTCCGGCAGAAGCATCCATCCATACAGTGGGTTTAAACTGAGGGTGATTGAGCCCGAAGTCAGAAGCATTTATGAGCTTTGTGCCTTTTGCTTTTGCTTCTAGGTTTGTGTGGCAATCCGAGCATAGTGCCTGTTGCGATGCTCTTAACGGCTCGGGACCTTGGTGATCGGTGTGGCAAGACGCACACCGTGCAGAACTCAATTCCGGGTCTGAGAATTGAGCCAAATCGAAATGTTCATGTGTTTTTTGATGACAAGCAATGCAGGCTTGGTCCTCAACCATTACAAAAGGCTTGGTGTGGCAAGCCTCGCAGTCATGGGCAAAGAATTTATGCGAGTCCATAACTTCGCCAGTGTGCCAGCTGAAATCGAACGTTACTTCGTTTTTTGTAAACATTGTATTTGNTTGATTTTNNNCACNTTCTGTAGGNNCGGTAGATCTGAAAACATCATATGTTCCGTCTAAAATTGGNANAACTANAAAGAGNANTAAAATTGNTAATCCAAGCGTCCAGGATAANGCGCGCTTTGAAAANCCTGAGTTATTAATACTTAGAGTGCTTCGNGATAATAATTCTTCNACGTCATCCCCGACTGGGTGTATTAATTCGACAGTAACCGCGAGGTCTATCCCTTTTTCNGGTTCAACTAGTGTGAGCTCGTAGGGGCCAATCCCGATTATGTCTCCAAGCTCTACGTGTGCGCGTTGAGTTATAGCGCCATTAAGCCTCAGGTCATTTTCACCTTCGGCTTCAATAAAGAATCCATCTTCGCCTGGATGCAAAGTGGCTAAATGATAGGGAATACGGTGGTCCGGGAGAAATAATTCGTCTTTNGTATCTCTTCCCACCCGAAGTGATTCGCAAGTCTTTTTTTCTTCTCTTCGCCCGATACTNCCGTTTTTTCGGCGAGTTAGCGTGGTTATAGAGAGTTCCATCTACCTCACCCTACCAATAATAAAAAACAGAAATGATATGCGCTGTCAGCGCAATTAATAGAGCAACCGTGACTGGAACATGAACACGCAGCCAAATATCCATCAGAGCTTTGAGTTGAATGTCGCGTCTTACAGTTCCTAGCAAGCCACATTTTTTCCCAGTTAATACAAGTAGCTTGCGTGTGTTTAAAACGTGTTCTTGGTCTACAGAGCTAACGAGCCCCCGCAATTTAGCGAAGGCGTTGTCCGAGGGGCAGTTAACAGCCTTTCCGCTTAAAATCCGAAAAATTGACCCACCAATCGCAGTTTCTTCGCATGACTTTAAAATTAACGAACTGACCTCGTCTGGCAGTCCTACCGCCAACTGCCTGCTCTCACGGTCTATATCACCTATTTGTGTAAGCAAATCGTCTAAAGAAGCACCGCGCCTGTTTGCACTGACAAGTTTTGGGTACCTGGCATATGCGTAGATTCCAAAAATTCCGCTGACGATTACTATAATCATAAGCGCATAGGCAAGCGTGTGAAGATTCCAATCGAATTGAAACCCTGTGTGCAGTGTGGCTACGACGATCAAGCTTAAACCTAGGTATACGTGTGCGGATACCCAGCCGGTCAGTCTAAAGTGCCCGCCATATTTTCGCTTCCT
Source organism: Rhodospirillaceae bacterium (assembly GCA_002701455.1). Lineage (GTDB taxonomy): Bacteria > Pseudomonadota > Alphaproteobacteria > Thalassobaculales > Thalassobaculaceae. Next base: position 6,444 of record NZVJ01000116.1, on the reverse strand, counting down.
GATGCCTAGCCATGTCAGCCAGAAAATCAGCAGTGCACCTACCGTCCCTAAAATATATCCAAGGACCGTTCCGCCATTATGCTCGTCTACCGGTTCGTAAAGAATATAAGCGACAATCGAGGTCAAGCAGACAGCTGCTGCCAATTTTAAATATCTTGAATTTGCATAAGTTAAAAAACCGTCATGCATGTTTGTTAGCTCGATTTAGCCAAATTGGTTATTGATAAAAATTCCTCGGGATTAACCCTTATTGCTGCGCCCGTTGGGCAAGCACTAACGCATGAAGCGCCACCTTCTATATCCTTGCACATATCACATTTTGCCGCTACCGACCGAGCTCCTTCAACTTTTGTTGTGTTTGTTTTATCCTGACCCGGACCAGGTCCAGAACCAAATAGAAGCCAAGACCAAAGGCCGGGCTTTTTTGCGGGTGGATAGGCTAGCTGTATAACGCCGTATGGACAATTATTTACGCAGTTGCCGCATCCAATGCATTTGTCGTCAATGAACACTTCGCCGTCTTGAGCCCGGTGAATAGCATCGGCGGGGCAGTCGGACATACAATGGGGATGTTCGCAATGTCTGCAAGACGTCGGCACGTGCAAATTTTCGAAGGTGGGCCCAGCTTCCCGGTTCAGTCTTGAAATTCCGCCGTGGGTTTCGGCACAAGCTTTCTCACAGTTATCGCACCGTACACATAGTGATTCATCGATAAGCAATACGTCCGATGCTTCGCCGACGCCCTGGCCGACTAAAAAGTCTATGATGTCGCCTGCCTCTGGTCGATCTTCCGTCTCCAAGTTTTCGACTATTCTGTCTTGAAATTTTTCTTCGATCACTTGTTTAAGTTCATTTTCCCGTCCTAATAATTCTCTGAATGCAACAGCATCTATTTTTATTACTTCCGATGCTACTGTAGCAGTCACGCTCGCCGAGCGGGGTTCGTTATTCAATAGAGCCATCTCTCCAACATAATTCCCTGACGGAATGTAAGATAATATGACACTCCTTCCACCGATAACTTTTGAGACTGTCATAGAGCCAGCGCGGATTATAAACATATGATCTGACTCATCGCCCTCTGATATTAATTTCTCTCCAGCAGACACGCTCTCTATCGTTGCTGTATCTACAATTTCTTTAAGCAGTTCCTTTTCGATGTTAGGTGTTAAATGGGTTTGTATCTGTCTGTATATGGCGGCGGTATCTAAGACTTTCTTCGCGCCTGGAACGGAGCTTATAAGTTTGAGCATGGCTCTTCGAGGAGTTTCAACTAAGAAGCATTCTGTTTTAGCAACAACTGTTGCTGTTCTGCGTCGACCGGCTATTAAGCCCATTTCACCGAAAAATGATCCATTTTTCAGTTCTACAAGTTCATTGTCATCCTCTGCATTTATCTGCACATTGACACGCCCGTCAACAACAGAAAAGACACTATTTGTGTATTCATTTCGCTTGAAAATCACGTCCCCTGGCTTGGCGAGGTGAACTGCACTATCAATCATGAATTCGCGAAATTGTAGTGCGGACATGTGCGATAGAAGTGGGACATTTTCTTGAATCTCTTTCAAAACTTCGTTAACGCCCCTGCCATGCAAAGCTGCAAATTTTTCTTCTAATAGGGGTTCATCCGCAGGCGAAATTTCATTTCCTGAGATGGTTTCTACAACCTCGTAACCTTGGTTCATAGCTAACTTGATCAGCGGATAACCTGCTAAAGCACCAACTACGTACAAACCCGGGACGGAGCTTTCATATCGTTCCGATAATTCGGGCAATGCGCTGGGTTCATCACTTGTAAATTTTATGCCGCAGCTTTCAACGAATCGCCGAGGAGCCATTGCGCCGAGACGGGCAATAATCCGGTCGCACGGAACCGTTGTCTCGCCATCAGGAGTTTTTAATACGATCTCACCAGGTGATATTCGGGATGTCGTAGCATTGTAATAGCACTCTATCAAACCACTATCGATTGCTTCCGTTACTAGGGTCAAATTACCTGCTTTTATTCTCGCAAATTCACCTTTCCGATTGACAAGCGCGACCCTATTTTGTGCTGCAAGAGCTATAGCGTTCTCTATTGCTGCATCGCCTGCGCCAACAACAATAATTGTTTCGTCTTCGTATTCTTCTGGATCATCTAGCTGGTATTGAACGTATTCCCAATCATCCCCGTCCACATCCAATTTTCTTAAATTACCCTGCATGCCAATTGAAAGAACAACATGGTTGGCTTTTATCGTACGGCCACCTTTGACTTCCAACGTGAAGTTACCTTTTTCGCCACTAATTCCGGTGACTTCACTGTTGTAGCTTATATTTACTTTTTGATGCTCTATTTCTTCGTCCCATTTTTCTAAAATTTCTTCCCGCGTACCGGCAGCGAAGCTTGTATCACTCCGCAGTGGCATCACATCGGGTGTCGCCATTACAAATTTACGTTTTTGGAATTTATAAATTGTGTCCGAGGCGTGATCGGTAGTTTCTAGTAAAATATGGGAAATTTCTTTTTGAGCAGCGCGTGCCGCTGCGCTCAATCCTGAGGGACCGGAACCAACGATCGCAATTTCAAACTCTTCGCTCATTTAACTCTAATAAAGCACGTCAACCGCGCATTCCCCCCTCATCACTAAGACATAAGTTTAGGGGTTAACTTCATTAGTGTCAAAATCGTTGCTCTCAAAAAACCTATTTTTTTTGTCCTAAAACAGATAAATTGAACATTGTAGCTTATGGTTCTTTTTTAGCAGTGTCGTTGGTCTTTTATAACAGTACTATTTAGAGAAATTCCTTGTATTTTGGCACCTAAAGGCAAAGCAGTAATTATAGATTTTTAATACGCTCTTTTTCTATCTTTACTAGAAATCTGATTGCACGTGCTAATGTGGATATTCCTAGTCACTCAAGAAATTGTATATAACCAAACAAGCCAGCTTGACCCACATAGAAATGGACCAAAGGGTATCCTTTCGTTTGCCATATGCTTTCCATGTTTTATTATTTGGAATATTCCGTATGTGAGAGCTGACATTGATGCGAGTAAGATAAACCAGGGAACAAACTGCCACCCAATCCATGCCCCTATTGCAGCAATGAGTTTTACATCGCCCCAGCCTAATCCAGTTTGATGGCGTATTCGAGAATACGAAACGGACACGATTGTGCCTAAAGCAAATCCTAGGAGAAAGCCAACTAAACAGTCAAAAAACATTACGTAGGGTAGGAAGTATCCTTGCAGAAAACCGGCGCAGGCTATTGGTACTGTGATTATATCAGGCAAGCGTTTTTTTTGTATATCGAAAGTTGATAAGGGAATGAAAATCCAGGCTAAAAAAATTGTTAATAGAATTACACCAAATGTCTGATTGAATAAAATGGCAACAGCTAGAAGACTGGAAATAAGGAAGCCAATTTCGAACGTTATGTGTATCCAATTAATAGATATCCCGCAAAAGGAGCATTTCCCTTTGAGTACGATATAACTTAAGATTGGAATTTTATGGAAAAATGGAAGATGATGACAGCACTTTGAGCAGTTTGAGAAGATTGGGTATAGAATTGTTTGCTGTCTTTGAGCTCTCGTTAATATGGTCGATATGCAACTGCCAAAAAAGGGTGCGCTTACGACAAAAAACATCAAGAAATTTTGTTCAATTGCGAGCATGTAAATATCAAGTTTAAAATGATCTAGGAATATTCCGGCCAAATAACATATTTACTTACTAATACTACAGTAGCGTGAATATAAATTACAGCATCGGAGGGAGAGAGATAGTTAAGACGCCAAAAACAGGAATATTCAAGTTTCGAAAACAACTGCTCTATACGATAGTTGGGACTACTGCACTCAGTTTTGCCCTCGCCGGCATCCTTTTTGAGGGCAGTCAAAAAATCAGTTCGGACGCTGTGGAATCTAATTTGAAAATCCATAAAAAGATCCAGGAAAAAATTGATTATCTTAAATCTAACCCGAAAGACGGTGCAGCGTTAAAACGGCTAGGTGCTCTATATAAGGAGGCAGGTCTTCTCAAAGAAGCTGTCTCGGCTTATGTTTCTGCATCGCGTGAGTTGCCTGGGGACAAAGAAATCCAAAGGGCGTTTATCGATTTGAGAGCGCGAGGACATGTCTCTAGCAATTAGTAATTAGTCGCGCTACTATCAAAGTAAGGGGGGACAAAAATGTTAAGGATAGGATGGTATCGCCTTTGGATTGCAATGGGCTGTTTTGTAGCTATATTTACACCATTGCAGCTAATTGGGGACACTGTTTTACCACAGTATGCGGATGACGTGCATCTAGGGGTGACATCCTGTGCGGGCAGCACTTGTCATGGTGCAACGAGCCCATGGAAGGGTTCTACGGTTCTACAGAATGAATATATAACCTGGGATCGGTACGATCCCCATTCCAAGGCTTACAGTGTTTTATTGAATGATGTGTCAAAACAGATGGCTGAGAACTTAGGTATAGGAAAGGCACATGAAGCCAAAATTTGTCTGGATTGCCATGCAGATAATGTTTCGGAGAAAAATAGGGGACGAGTATTCCAGATTTCGGATGGCGTAGGCTGCGAAGCGTGTCATGGAGGAGGGGAGAGATGGTTAGGTCTTCACGTCTCCGGCGTTGCGACCCATCAAGATAATATCAAAGCTGGACTTTACCCGACTGAGGATCCCATTAAAAGAGCAGAGCTTTGTTTATCGTGTCACTTCGGTAATGATAAGAAAATTGTTACCCACCGGATAATGGGTGCCGGTCATCCAAGGTTAGATTTTGAACTGGATACATTCACTGCAACTCAACCCGCGCATTATGAAATTGATAAAGATTATTATAAGAGAAAAGTAGTCTCAAATGGAATTCAGACATGGGCAATTGGCCAAGCATTGGCCCTTGAGAAACGGTTTGATGCTCTGCTTAAAATGGGCGAAACAGGGGGTATCTTTCCAGAGCTGGTATTATTTGACTGCCAAGCGTGTCATCATTCTTTGATGACACAGAAATGGCAGCCTCGTCCAGGTACAGGCTTAGGGCCAGGAGTGGTAAGGTTTGATGACTCAAACCTGCTTATGCTGCAGATTATTGTAGAGAGTATTAATGAGGAAAGAGGCGAAGCTTTGCAGCGAAAGACTATACAGCTTCACAAAGCGAGCACTGCAAATTCAAAAGAGTTTTATGCAGTGGCCGAGTCACTGCGAGATGAAGCAAAAGAATTAGTGAGTGTGTTCGCTAAGTATAAATTCGGCAAAAAAGATGTTGAAAATTTACTTTTTAACCTCGTACAGAGAACTAAGGAAACCGAGTTTTTCGATTATGTTGGCGCCGAGCAAGCGATAATGGGAATAACATCTGTTTTAGCCGCCGCCGACAAGATGGGCATGAAAAAATCAACGAAGCAAATACAAGCATCGCTGGACAATGCTTATCAGGCATTGGAAAATTATGATAGCTGGGATTACGCGAAATTTAAAACCGCCGTTGGAAAAATTAACTTAAATTAATAGATTAGTTTTTATGGAGTGGGTCTTTATTTACAATCAGTGAAAAAGGGCCTCTTCCAAAACAGCAATGTTTAACACTTAGAATATAATCTCCTGGAGGCAAATGTTTGCGCAGCGCGAAATTGTAATTAGCGCCTCCATCATCGTTAGTCAGAAGGATTTTTCCTGTTTTATTGGTAATGGTACCTACTACGTCAGTCGGCCCAACTGATTCAAAATGCACGGCAGAAGGTGAAGTCACCGTAAATTCAAATCGTTTTTCTTCTGAATTATTTCCTAAGAAATGTTTCTCACCGCTCCGTAACGGTACCTCTTTGGGAATATCTTTACTGTTTTTTATTTGTGAAATTTTTTCATTACTGCTGCTTACAATGTTAACCAAAGCAGTACTTGTTGGTCGAAACTTCATCTTCGAAGAGAATCCAAAAACGGAATGTAAACCAGGTTTGGCATCATCCGATGCCATTACTTTTGCTGAGACGCCGTTGCCGGCTATCTGATACTCCTGTATATTTAGGCCTCTATCTACGATAGCTATTTCTGATTCGGGAAGGTGAACTTCTAATATTTCATCGGTGTTAAGCTTAGGAGGAGGGTTTAAGGACTGTATAAGTTGCTCTAGCTGCTTTTCTATCGGCGCAAAAGCTCGTTCCGGTTTTCGAAGCTTGTCTGATAAATCATGCTTAGACAGCACGTTACTTAGATCCAATAAGTTAAATAAAAAGAATGTTAGCGCCTTGTCTCCTGATTCATGCCAAACATTGTTTTGACCTGAAATAGTTATCAAAAATGATTTTTCTTTTTGACTAAAGTAAATAGTCTTCCGAAGAGCTTCACCACCTAGATCTCTGTATAAATCGTAAATAACCAGTGCCGCTTCGGCCCAATTCTTGTCAGCATGATTATAATCAGACCCATTGACTGAGCCCGCGATATCTTTTA
>NZVJ01000115.1 GCA_002701455.1 Rhodospirillaceae bacterium | reverse complement strand
CCTTTACCAACAAAGACATACCCAACCAAATGCGCAGGAAAATGTTGATTATAAATTAGATGAAAATTAATTTAACCATATGGGGTTTTTGATTTTTTCTAAAAATTTTTCGTGTTCTCTCTTTTCCTCTGTGGTGATGTCATAAACCCTTTCAACCCTATTGTTTTTCTTGGATGGTGTAACGTGGGTAACGTCGTTTATGAGCTTTAGATCAGTTTGAGAACCGCCTAACAATTCAAAATAAACTTTGGATAATATTCTCGCATCCTTTAAAGCCCCATGCAGTTCTCTATCAGAGTTGTCTATCTTAAATCTTCTGCACAGAGCGTCTAGACTAGCCTGGGCACCTGGAAATTTTTTGCGTGCCTCAGATAAAGTATCAACCACCTGGTTTTTTAATTCTCTGCTGCCGCCTACCACACTGATTTCCCGCCTTAGAAATTTTAAATCAAATTCTGCGTTGTGAATTACTAAAGTTGAGCTGCCCAAAAAATCTAAAAAAGCGTCCAAAACGTCACTTATGCCTGGTTTGTCTCGCAAAAATTCGTCCGAGAGCCCGTGTATTTTAAACGCCGATTCGGGCATAGTCATGCCGGGATTTATATACGTATGAAACTCCTCGCCGGTTGGAAGATGGTTTAGTAGTTCCACACAACCTATTTCAACGATTCTATCGCCATCGTCTGGGTTTAAACCTGTAGTCTCAGTATCTAAAACAACTTCCCTCATGTTCACAATACTCACATATCTCAAAAATACAGTTTTTGCCTTTTAGGAAAACCTATCTCCTCAAGTATACCCAATATTGTTCTATATGTTGAGCGTTTTCCTAAACCAGTTGGTATAACAAAATCACCCAATCTAACCTTCTCTGTGTCGGGCATTTGCCTTCTCATAATACCATTAAATTTTTTTTTCGTCATACCTTTGCGGGACATTACCCTATGTTCCTGGATAAAGTTTGGTGCTGAAACAACTGCAACAGCATTGCAGAGCTTGTCCCCATCCGTCTCAAATAACAATGGAACCTCAAGCACCACCAAATTCTCTTTTCTAATTGCAGATTTGACCAAAAAACGTTTTTGTTTAAGCCTAACGAGGGGGTGTAGTATACTTTCTAGCAAATCTAGTTTGTCCTGATTATTGAAAACTTGTTTGCCCAAGGCATTTCTGTCTATTCGATTACCTTTTAAAACACCACCAAACTTTTCTGCTACCCCGGTTACAGCCTCGCCCCCTGGCTCTAATAGACTATGAACAGCTATATCGGAATTATATACAGGTACTCTAAGAATGCGAAAATAGTTAGCTGCCGTAGTCTTGCCCATTCCTATTGACCCAGTTAGTCCTAAAACAAACATCCGTTTAGAATCCCCTCTCTAAGACTATTTGCTTCGCTCTTTCATCCACGTCAGGTTCTATTCCGAACCACAGGCTGAAACTTTTAGCAGCTTGATAGAGAAACATACCCAATCCATTTATAGTGAGATTACCGCGTTGCCTTGCAGCGTCTAAAAAGCTGGTGTTCAACGGCGTGTAAACTATATCATATACAATTGCTTTCTCTGACAAATTTTCTAGTGAAATTTTTAAATCTTGCATTCCTGTCATCCCTAAACTGGTAGTATTAACGACCAAGGTGGCGCAATTTAGTAATAAATTTCTGTCTTTCCAGGATTTTACAATTAGTGAATCATTGATGTCAGTTTTTAAATTTTCAGCATTCGTACGATTTCTATTTAAAATATATATCTCCCGCACCCCTTCTTTCAGGAGGCCATAGCACACACTCCGACTAGCACCACCTGCACCCAAAACTAGGGCTTTGGTTTGGCTAGGGTTCCATCTTTTATAAGCATTCTTTAAATTTTTAATGAACCCGTAAGAATCAGTGTTATCACCTATAAGCTTGCCGCCTGGTGCGGTAATTAAGGTGTTTACTGCCCCAACTTTTCTCGCCGTATCGCTAATTTCGGAACAGACTTTTATAGCTGCTCGCTTATGAGGTATCGTAATATTTGCGCCTATAAATCCATGTTTTGGCAAATTGAGCAAGTGAGCCTCTACTGCGTCAGGCTTTACTTCAGAGGAGACATATTCACCAGATATCTTGTATTTTTTAAGCCAGTAGTTGTGCAATAACGGAGATAATGAATGCGAGACTGGAGACCCTATTATACAAACTTTAAGAGCTTTTTGGTTTGCTATCATAGTAAAAGTATTTTTTGCTCCCTAAAGAATGCTAGTAAATGTAAAAGCGGGACNCCCAAAATAGTGAAAAAACTACCTTCNACTTNATCAAACAANAGCACNCCAGGCCCTTCTATCTTATACCCACCTACACTACCCAGTAAATCTTCCCCACCTTGTTCGATATAATTATCAATAAAGNTATCCGACANNACCCGCATAACCAATNTAGCCGCATCNCTTTGACGCCAAAAGNTTTTACCCAACTTAGCAGCCGAGACNGCAGATATTAATTTATGNGNCTTCCCCTGAAGCTTGTAAAGNTGNGTTTTNACTTCGCTCAGGGAACTCGGTTTGCTAAAAAGNTGGTCTTCACACACTAGCACCTGGTCAGCGGCGATTACTAATTTGTCAGGNTGTTTTTCGGATATNGNTTCCGCCTTTTTATCTGACAATTTCTGAGCCACAAAGTCTGCGGTCTCGTCTTTNTAGAGANTCTTGATTTTTTCTTCATCTATATCAGCGGGAATAATATCGAAAACTAGCCCAGCATTATTAAGCAATTTAACCCGAGTATCACTTGCTGTCGCTAAAATAAAATTTTCAAGTTGGTTGGACACTTTTTTCCTCTCTATAGGCTGCTAGCAGTTTAAGTATTTCTGCCGCTGTCTCTTCTATTGAACGCCTTGACATATCAACTACTGGCCAAGATTGTTTGGCGAACAGTCTTCGCGCGAATGTTACCTCTCTAGCAATTAACTCAGGGTCCACATACGAACTATCGTCAGAGTCATTTATTGATTTAAGTCTGTTTCGTCTAACTTCTTCTAAATTTCGGGCTGTATTGTTCAAACCAACTATCAGCGGGCCTTGAATAGAAAACAGTTCGATTGGTGGTTCTATGTCAATAACTATAGGTATATTTGCCGCTTTTATCCCACGATTAGCCAGATAAATACAGGTTGGGGTTTTTGATGTTCTTGACACTCCAACTAAAACAACATCTGCATTGTTTATGTCTAAGATGCCCTGGCCGTCATCATGGCTCATTGCATAATCTAGCGCTGTTATTCTATCAAAATACTCTGCATCCAGGGAGTGCTGTAGTCCTGGTTTTGAAAGACCCTTGGTTTTCAGGTAGTTACCTAAAGCACCCATAATGGGCTGTAATACAGATATACAGGGTAATTGAAGTTTATGACAGGCAGTTTGTAAAACAGTGATCAGTTTTTTATCCACTATAGTATAAAGAACGAGGCCAGGATTTTCCTCTATTCCTGATACTACCGCATCAATTTGCGATTCTGATCTCACAAGCGTCCAAATATGCTCTCTAGGAATGGATTCCTCGAACTGAACCAGGCAAGCTCTTGCCGCTGATTGAACAGTTTCGCCTGTTGCATCAGAGACTAAGTGGATATTGAATTCAGGTTTATTGGGCATATATCACGTTTATAACCTATGTAAAGTTTCTTAATAAGTATTCAATAACCTTAAAAGGCCACTTTTATCACGATATTTGTTATTTTCACCATCGAAGTATGCACCTATGTATTAAGAATCCACAGACAGGGTAAAGTTGTAGACAAAACTATTCACAAAATCTCCCCAGCTATCAAAACACCTTACTCTGTATAAACCTATATTTTTATTGAGGAAAAAAGTTATCAACGTTATTAATTTTGTTAAATCTTTAACTTCTATATTAAAGTTATTCTTATGATATTAGTAAAATATGTATAATTTTTAATCCCCAACATTCTACTAACCAACAACAACAACAACAATATATATATTATTGTAGTATAGAGTCTGATAAGTTTCCATTTCTTAATAACTAGGACCAGATAATGAAAAAGTTACTAAAATCACTACAGGGTTATCGCCAAGAAACACCTCCTATCTGGTTAATGAGACAAGCTGGTAGACACTTGCCAGAATATTTGGAACTTAGAAAAAAGACTGAAACATTTTTGGAATTTTGTTACTCACCCGAACTGGCTATAGAGGCTACCTTGCAACCTGTTAAACGGTACGATCTTGATGCAGCAATCTTATTTAGTGATATACTCGTTATACCGGATGCTCTGGGTCAAGAAGTAAGTTTTATAAAAGGCAAAGGACCTAAACTTATGCCAATAAGAGAAATATCGGATATCCATGAACTTTCAATAGAGAAAATAGAAGATAATCTTACGCCAGTCTTTGAAGCGGTAGCCGGGGTGAGGGCTAAATTACAATCCGACAAAACATTGATAGGGTTCTCCGGAGCTCCCTGGACTTTAGCTTGTTACATGGTAGAAGGAGGTGGTAGCAAGGATTTTGAAAGGACTAGAATATGGGCCAAGACCGCACCAGAAGAATTCAATACATTAATAGATCTATTAACAATCAGTATTTCGCGGTATTTAGTCCAGAAAATTAAGCACGGGTGCGATGTAATTCAGATTTTCGATAGTTGGGCTTCAGTGCTGGACAGCGAAGGGTTTGATAAATGGGTAATCAGACCTACTAGTAAAATAATTAAAAATGTTAGAGAAATTTACCCTGATTTTCCAATAATCGGTTTTCCAAGAGGAGCTGGGGTAAACTATTTAAGATACCATGCAGAAACGGGAGTTTCTGGCGTGTCGTTTGATTCAGGTGTCCCTTTGACGTGGATTAGGGATAATATTCAAGCCAATACGACGGTCCAGGGTAATCTGGATAATATGGTATTACTAGCTGGCGGGCGCCAATTGGATGAACAGGTAAGCAAAATTCATAAAATTCTGGGCAAGGGACCATTTATATTCAACTTAGGACATGGCGTCCTTCCCAAGACACCGATAGGTAACATTGAAAGAGTTATAAACATCCTCAGGAAAAAGAAGTAATGGGCAAGAGGGCTGTAATTCTTTTTAATTTAGGAGGCCCTAGTGACATGGAAAGTGTTCAACCTTTTCTGTTTAATTTGTTTAATGATCCAGCGATTATTGANTTNCCACGNTTNTTTAGNAGNCCTATCGCNAAATTTATTTCGCAAAGGCGGAAAAAAACAGCGCAAGAAATTTATAAGTTTATAGGTGGTAAATCCCCTATTTTAGAAAATACTATTCTACAGAAAGAGGCCTTAACCAACTATTTGAAGATGAGAGGTCATGACATNTTAGTNCTGNTTTCNATGAGATATTGGCATCCNCAAAGCCCNAGTGTCATTGATCAACTAACAAAATTTAAACCAGAAGAAGTCTTGCTGTTNCCGCTTTATCCCCAACACTCCTCAACAACAACAGGCTCTTCCTTAAAAAATTGGTTGGAAGTTTGTGAAGAGANAAATTTTAAAGCCAAAACCTTTTCGGTTTGCTGTTACCCTCTTAACGAGGGGTGGATAGAAGCCCAAACTAGTTTGTTAAAGACAGAGTTAGAAAAATGTATTAAACCAGAAGAAGCACTAGTGCTGTTTTCAGCTCATGGATTACCAAAAAAGATAATAAAAAAAGGGGATCCATACCAACATCAAATAGAAGCCTCAGCTCAAGCTATAGCAAAGAAAGCTGGTCTATACAGAGAGTCTTGGGTTGTTTGCTATCAAAGTAGGGTAGGGCCATTGGAATGGATCGGCCCTTCAACTGATAGTATTTTAGAAGAAGCTGGAAAAGAGCATAGGGAAGTAGTGCTGTTGCCAATTGCCTTTGTATCAGAACATTCGGAAACGTTGGTCGAATTAGATATTGAGTATAAGGAATTGGCAAACCAATCCGGCATCAAAAGCTATTATAGAGTCCCGGCAGTGGGCACTCATCCAAGTTTTATCAGAGGCCTTGGGGACTTAATTTTAAAGTCTTTTGAAGGGCAACAGAAGGTTTGTTCGGAATTAGACCCTAAACTTTGCAGCCGAGAACATTTATTGTGTCCATTAGCTAAAATAGGATAATTTAGAGAGGTTATGTTAGATCTTAGCTATACAGTCGTCGTTTGGTTAAAGGCGTTACACATAATCGCTGTTATTACTTGGATGGCGGGCTTGCTTTATTTGCCCCGTCTTTTTGTTTACCACTGTGAGGCAGCGGTGAAGTCAGAAAATGCGGATACATTTGTAACAATGGAGCGCAAACTTTTAAGGCTTATTATGAACCCGTCTGCAGTAGTAGTCTTTTTTTCAGGAGCCGTTCTTTTGGCTACTATACCAAAAATTCTTTGGTTAGAGTTGTGGGTATGGTGCAAATTGGTCTTAGTAATGGCGTTATATTTTTGCCATGGTCTAATGGCGAAATGGAGAAAAGAACTAGAGAATGATAACAACCATCGCACAGGCGGTTTTTTCAGGATCTTCAATGAAATTCCTGCGGTAATCATGGTGGCCATCGTCATTTTAGTGGTCGTAAAGCCATTTTAAGCTGTTGGGCTAATAACAAAGATTTGTTTGAACCAATTGACTTTAAGTCGAGAATTAGGTACATATAGTGAAAATCGGGTTGTATATGGCCTTATTTTAATCCTTCCAAAAACCATACGAATTCTCTGATTAAAATTAATATAACTATACAGATGAATAGAATAATATGAATCTACAAGAACTTAAAAAGAAGTCGCCACCTGACCTATTGAAATTTGCAGAGGGCTTGGATATCGAAAATGCAAGCACCTTAAGGAAGCAAGATATGCTTTTTGCAATATTGCAGCAGCAAGCAGAAAATGGTGTAGCAATTTTTGGTACGGGTGTTTTGGAGGTTTTGCAAGATGGATTTGGTTTTTTAAGGGCACCAGAAGCCAATTACTTGCCCGGACCTGACGATATTTACGTGTCTCCCAGTCAAGTAAAAAAATTTGGGCTTAGAACTGGAGACACTGTTGAAGGTCAGATTAGAGCTCCCAAAGATGGGGAGAGGTACTTTGCACTTCTTAAGATAACAAATATAAACTTCGGAGATCCACAAGAGGTCCGGCATAGAATAAATTTCGACAATCTTACGCCGCTATATCCAGAACAGAGAATAAGTATGGAGTGCGAAGGAGAAAACAAAGATCCAACCTGTCGGGTGTTAGATCTAATCACACCAATAGGCAAAGGTCAGCGGGCTCTTATTGTTGCGCCGCCCAGAACTGGCAAGACAGTAATGCTTCAAAACATAGCTCACTCTGTAGCTGAAAATCATCCAGAGTGTTATCTGATAGTCCTGTTAATTGACGAAAGACCAGAAGAAGTTACAGACATGGATCGATCTGTAAAGGGGGAGGTGGTTAGTTCAACTTTTGACGAACCGGCATCTCGACATGTCCAAGTTGCCGAAATGGTAATAGAAAAAGCCAAACGACTTGTTGAACATAAACGAGACGTTGTCATTTTGTTGGACTCGATAACTAGGCTTGCTAGAGCATACAATACAGTAGTTCCTTCTTCTGGAAAGGTGTTGACGGGTGGTGTGGATGCTAATGCCTTGCAAAGGCCCAAACGTTTCTTTGGTGCTGCCCGCAATATTGAGGAGGGGGGGTCATTAACAATAATTTCTACTGCCCTGATAGACACAGGATCTAGAATGGATGAGGTTATTTTTGAAGAATTTAAGGGCACGGGAAATTCTGAGATAATATTAGACAGAAAACTCACCGATAAAAGAACCTGGCCATCTATGGATATTACTAAATCTGGCACCAGGAAAGAGGAGTTGTTAGTCGATAAAGGGACCCTATCGAAAATGTGGGTTCTACGTAGAATATTAAATCCTATGGGGATAACAGACTCTATGGAATTCTTATTAGACAAACTGAAGGACTCAAAGAACAACGATGATTTTTTTGAGTCTATGAACACATAAAAACAGAACTATTTTGATTTAGAATTAGAGCAAACAAAAAAACAAATAGTTGTTTTAACCCCAATAAAACCTCNTTTTGAAGATAGNGTTGGTNCCAGATTGATTTGGGCATCGAATAGAAGGGACCCAATTTCAGGCCTGAAGTTTTTTGTATCAGTTTCTTATAGCAGTTTCAGGGAATCAAAATAGTAGAGCCAACTGTTTCTCTGTTTTCCAAAGCTCTGTGTGCCTCTGCTGCCTCGAACAAAGGAAAGGTCTGGCCTATTTCTATTTTCAGATGGCCTTGGCCAATAGCATCAAATAAGTCCCTAGCAGCTGAGGCCCTCACTTCGGGGTCAGAGGTATAACTAAAAAGAGTNGGCCTGTTAACAGACAGAGAACCTCNGTTCATTANTTCTAACGGGGAGAAGGGTTCTATTGGCCCAGAAGCGTTTCCATAGGTAACCAAAATACCAAAGTTGGCTAATGAATCTAACGAACCTTCAAATGTATTCTTACCCACGGAGTCATAAACTACAGGNACACCTTTATTAGANGTTATTTCCTTGGTTTTTTCGGCGAAGTCTTCGACACTATAGTCAATCACGTAATCACACCCAAGTGCCTTTGCTCTTTCTACTTTCGAANCACCACCGGCCGTTCCGATTACAGTCGCGCCTAAATATTTTGCCCATTGACANAGCAAACTGCCAACGCCCCCAGCTGCAGCATGAATCAGCACGGTATCATTTGGTTGGACCTTATAACATTTAAATAACAACATATGGCAGGTTAATCCTTTCAACATTATGGCGGCAGCNGTTTCATCGTCAATGTTGTCTGGCAAGGGAATAAGGGCTTCTGCAGAAATTACCCTTTTTTCAGTATAGGCACCTATTTGTCCCCCAGAGTATGCAACCCTTTGGCCTTCAGTAATATTGGTTACATCTGGACCAAGTTCAACAACTATACCAGCACCTTCTGCCCCCAAAGTCATGGGCAGCTCGACAGGATATAATCCAGAGCGTTGGTAAACATCAATAAAATTTAAACCAACAGCCTTTGTTTTTAATACAACCTCTCCTTTTCCCGGTTTCGAAACGCTAACTTCTTCCCATTTAAGGACCTCGGGCCCACCATGTTCATAAACCCTGATAGCTTTTGTCATTATTTGCTTCCTTTATTCTATAACTATTTTTTCTTGTGGGTGTTTCTCTCTAAATCCAAAAGAAACTTTTTTGTCTCAACTCCACCTGGGNCAGAATAGCCNCCGAGGCTAGTTTTTGACAACACTCGGTGACAAGGTATGATAATTGGTAACGGATTGGAAGCACAAGCATTGCCAACTGCCCTTGNGCCGCTGTGTATGGTTTTAGCAATGTCACCATAAGTTCTAATTTCGCCAAAACAAATATTGGATAGTTGGTCATAAACTTTTCTTTGGAANACGGAGCCCCCCGGAGATATTGGTAGGTTAAAAACAACNAGGTTTCCCTCAAGAAAGGCCTCTACTTGCCTTCTAGCCTCTTTTATTAGCTCAGAAGCCACATCATTCTTTCNTTTTCTATCTTTTTCTTCCCAATTTAAAGATACAATGCTTCCCTTTGCCTCTGATATGGAAAGCAAACCTATCTTAGTATAAAATGAAGCTGACAGCATTGATGTTTTTTATTATTTATGGCCAAAGTTTGCAATCTTTCTATAAACCTTTCAATTTAGTGGGTTAAACAAAACGAATGACAAAAGATACTATATTTGCGTTATCTAGTGGAAGCGGNAGGGCTGGTTTGTCGGTTTTCAGAATATCTGGCAGCATGGCCCTACAAGTCCTACAGACGTTGACGGGAATAACAAAGCCAAAAGCTCGCTATGCTTATAGGGTGGTGCTAAAGAACAATATTGATAAAGAGACGATAGATGACGGAATAGCTATCTTTTTTCCTAATCCAAAAAGTTTTACCGGAGAAGACGTTTTAGAATTTCATCTTCATGGGAGTATAGCAGTTATTAGAGAGGTGACGGAGGTTTTATCGGGTTTCATCGGGGTTCGTATAGCAAATGCTGGAGAGTTTACCAAAAGGGCTTTTGACAACCGAAAGCTAGACCTAACCATGGTAGAAGGTCTTGCCGATTTAGTTAATGCAGAGACTAAAGAGCAAAAGAGACAGGCGCAAAAGCAATTAAGGGGAGAGTTTTCAGAGCTATGTACAGGATGGAAAGAAACTTTAGTCAAAGCCATAACCCTTTATGAGGCTGGGATTGACTTTGCAGATGAAGATTTGCCAAAAAATTTAATCGACGGTGTACGCGGGGAAATAGATAAGTTAGNNGAAGAATTAGAAAAACACCTGATCCAGTCCGAGAAAAGCAGTTACTTGAGGGATGGGTTTCAAGTAGCCATATTGGGGCCNCCAAACTCAGGAAAATCTAGCATCCTAAACTGTCTATCTAAAAGGGAGGTNTCTATAGTATCCCGAACAGCAGGTACCACTCGTGATGTGGTCGAGGCACGGCTTGATCTAGGCGGGTTTCCAATAACTATAGCAGATACAGCAGGCCTNAGGGACTCAGAAGATTTAATCGAAAAAGAAGGAATAAGTAGAGCGATNCANCGTGCTGAAGANGCAGAAATGAGGATAGCTGTTTTNGATGGGGAAAANTGGCCAGAGCTAGATAAAAAAACTCTGGATTTACTTGAAACAAAAAATACGTTGGCGGTAGTGAACAAAACTGACCTTGGCTTNGACATCACAAAGGGAAATAAAGGTTTGATAGATTTAATTGGTGTTTCAGCTAAATTGGGAAANGGCATAGATGAGNTNGAAGATAAGATTTTGAAGGAAGTGTCGCAAAGAGCGGGCATTTATACAGGCCCTGTTCTCACTAGGGAGCGGCATGTGGCCTCATTAAGGGATTGTTTGTCGTGTTTAAAACGCTATAAAGAAGCCTCAGAGCTAGAGTTGGCGGCAGAGGATCTAAGGCTAGCAATGCGAGAATTGGGCGCAATAACGGGACATATCGGTGTTGAGGAAGTTTTAGGAAACATATTCGGAGAGTTTTGTATAGGCAAATGATTATAAGAACGTACAGTATATAGTGTGTTACAAGGCTAAGAACACCATATGTTGATTTAGTAGCGGGGCAGCAAAGAATTGAGGGCTTTTGATGTTATAGTAGTTGGGGGTGGTCATGCTGGTTGTGAAGCAGCAGCAGCAGCAGCAAGATATGGGGCCAACACCCTCCTTGTTACTCACAAGTTGGATACCATAGGTGAGATGTCGTGCAACCCCGCTATTGGGGGCATCGCCAAAGGTCAACTGGTTAGAGAGGTTGA
>NZVJ01000114.1 GCA_002701455.1 Rhodospirillaceae bacterium | reverse complement strand
CAGGGCGTTCGTTTTTGCAAAACGCCAAAAATTAGAAATACACTTCATGATGAGCGTATGTCTTAGAGGTTGGGGAAGCGGCTGGCGGGAGTTTGAACTNGAGTCNATGACTGAACTAAANGNCGCCCTTGCTGAAGTCGGNGCAGACTTGTCNGNTTTTGATGAGTTTATNANGGATGGCGGAGAGGGCGAAGAAAAAGTATCNGCGTATAAGGAAGAAGCTCATGCCAGTGGGTTTGTAGGAACACCCCATTACGTGTTTTATGATCATCAAAGTGATCGTACACTTGGTCTATTTGGCAGAGAACATCTTGCATTAATTCGCTCTAAATTTTCTGCACAAGGATTAGCCCGAAACGATCGTGTAAAAGCTGATTTTTCGCACGCTTGGTCAGGTCCGTTCTAATAATTAAATTAAAGACATGATCTACATAATAATTTGGAAACCATAATGATAGACTTGTACACCTCAGCCACACCTAATGGTTGGAAAATTACAATCGCATTAGATGAACTAGGATTACCCTATACCTTGCACAACGTTGATTTGTCGGCAGGTGAGCAGCGTAGTAAAGAATTTTTAACGTTGAACCCAAATGGACGTATTCCAGTAATTGTAGACCGGGAAGAAAATAATTTTGTAGTTTTTGAGTCGGGAGCTATTTTGTTGTATTTGGCAGAAAAGACGGGAAAGTTGATGCCAAAAGATCCGCAAGGCCGAAGCCTTGTTATNCAGTGGCTAATGTTTCAGATGGGCGGAATAGGACCTATGCAAGGCCAGGCCGTCGTTTTTGAACGTTATTTCCCAGAGGATGTTCCCGCNGCTCGTAATCGTTATAAAAATGAAACACGGCGCTTGTATGAAGTGCTAAATAACAGATTGGGAGACGTTGAATTTCTTGCGGGTAATTTCAGTATTGCTGATATAGCGACGTGGTCGTGGGTGCACACGCATCGCTGGCCAAGGATNCCTATCGATGGGTTAGAAAATCTGGCCCGTTGGATAAAAGCTCTNGGAGAGAGNCCATCGTTCAAAAAAGGTNTATTAATTCCGGCCCCAGCGGGTCGAGCCGATATTCAAAAAGCACGTGGGGCTAGTATCGTTACTAAGTAATCGATTAAGCGCNNANTATNANNCTTGATTTCTCGGGTCAAGATAATCTCGGACTGCGTCNCCCATTAAGTTTGCGCCAAAAACAGCAGCGCTAATGGCGATTCCAGGAAAAATAACCAGCCAAGGGGCAACACGCACATATTCAGCCGCAGACTCTGACAACATCCTGCCCCATGAAGGATAGGGTTCTGGAACACCCAGACCTAAAAAGGAAAGAGAAGCTTCTGTCAATATCGCCGATCCTAATTGGGCTGTCCCTAACACAATTAAGGGNGCCAAGGTGTTTGGAAGAATGTGCCGAAAAGCTATGCGGCTATGGCTCATGCCGACAGAACGAGCAGCTTCTACAAATGGCATCTCTCTTAACGATAGGACGTTTGACCGGATCACGCGTGCGACTTGGGGAACGAGGGGTATCGAGATTGCTATGATGGTGTTTTCCAATGATGGCCCCAAAGATGCAGCCATGACAAGAGCCATTACTAAAAGTGGAAGGGCCTGCATCATATCAATTATTCGCTGAATGATGAGATCAAACCAACCCATGAAATATCCACACATTAATCCTATGATGGTGCCAATAATCCCACCAAGTAGGGTTGACCCTATGCCCACCGCAAGGGAGATACGTGCCCCATGAATAATGCGACTTAGAACATCTCTACCCATCATGTCGCCACCGAAGAGCATATCTGTGCCGGGGGGACTTAGCGACATCTTCGCATTAGTTTGGGTAGGATCNTACGGCGCGACTACATCTGCAAANATNGCNGCAAAAACAACTAGAAATACTATAAATGATCCTATTGCGCCTAGTGGGTATCGTTGACACAAGCGCTTTATTTTATACCAAACTGAACGCTCTGAAAGTCTGGTATTACCGGGTTCGATGTTATTTTCTGCTGATGCCATGATAAAACCCTAATTTGAGTACCTTATGCGCGGATCCAGGATAGCGTATGCCAGATCAGTAAGGAAATTGATGACTACCACAATTATGGCAATGAACATTACAAGGCTTTGAACAATAGGGTAATCTCTCATTAAAATGGCTTCCACCAAAAAGTGGGCGACACCGGGTATATTAAATACNGTTTCTGTAATGATTAATCCGCCTATGAGAAAAGCCGCTTCAATACCTATAATAGTTGTAACCGGCAGAACAGCATTTCGAAGAGCGTGTTTATAATTAATTGCGTTTTCGGTGGCCCCCTTAGACATGGCAGTTCTTATATAGTCTTGTCGCATAACTTCCAGCATGGATGACCGAGTTAATCGCATTATTAAAGCCGAGGCTCGGAAACCAACGGCAGCTGAAGGCAAAAGATACAATAANAACTCATCCCATAGTGTTTCGGGTGTTTCCGTATAAATAGGGATCGCGCCCATATAGGAAACGCAAGCCATAAGAATAAGCAAAGCCAACCAAAAGGAAGGGAGAGATAGACCACTCAAACTGATCACACGCAAAACGTAATCGAGGGTGGTGTTCTGTCGAACCGCACTGATAACACCCAACGGAAGCCCAAATAAAATCGAAAAGAATAAGGAAAGAGCTGCCAATTTGGCAGTAATGGGAATTCTGGGTCCTATTTCATCTATTGCAGGCATCTCCGACACAAAAGAAAAACCAAGATCACCAACAAGTAATGCGGTTATCCAATCGAAATATTGTTGATAAATAGGCAAATCGAGCCCAAGTTCTTTTTCTATCGAAGCCTTTTCTGANGGATCAACAAACCCNGCTGAGTCAAACATGATATCCACTATGTTGCCTGGAACTAAGCGTAACAAAACAAATATGATGATTGACATGCCCAGAAGTGTAAGCAGCATCAATAAAATTCGCTGGATAACATAGGCGGACAAAACCTACTCCTCAAAAAAATAAAAGTTTAATATTGCTTCTTTTTTAACTTGAAAATAGCACTGGGCCAATACTTTTTGGTATTAGCCCAGTTATCTATTCTACCCTGACAAAGGGTTTATTTATCAAGGTAAATATCTTCAAAACGCCAGCCGTTGTAGAGGCTGTTTGTCATCGTCTTGAAGTTTTTGACGTGAGGTTGAAAGCAATTATAACGAACATTATTTGCTATAATTGGTCGAGCGGCATCTTCCTGCAGCTTCTTATCAATTTCATAGACCAACTTTAAACGTTCTGGTCCGTCGTCCATCATGGATTGCTTTTCAAATAANGCCATCATTTCTTTTTTGCAATATCCCGTGTAGTTACGCTGTGAACCACAAGCATAATTTTCGTAGAACATTGCGTCTGGGTCATCGACACCAATACCTGTCAAATTAAGACCAACTTGATAGTCTTTTCTAGCGACCTTAGCGTGCCAGTTACTAGTTTCAACAGTATCCAGTTCGCCCTCGATATAAATTTCTTTAAGGTGATCGATGAGAAGAACGGCAGGATCACGATAGACTGCGATATTTCGAGTGGCCACTTTTATCTTAAGCGGATTATTAGGNCCATATCCCAAGCTTTTCATGATTTTCTGAGCTTCAGCTCTATTCGCAGCAACATCCGGATGATAACCAGCTACATTTTTTAGCACTTCTGGNGGCATTCCCCATACGCCGTGAGGNGGTGGNAGCATTGCNCCNCTCATAATGAACTCACCATGTCCAAGGATCTTATTGAACGCAGCCCTGTCGATAGTCAAAACCATTGCTTTACGAATATCTGCATTGTCGAAAGGTGGTTTAAACTGATTGACGATTAGGTTCGTTGAAACATTTGTTGCATGCTTTTCACAGACCATGTGAGGCGCTTGCTTTTTCAGGTCTTTGTGAATTGGAATTGTGATATCCCCAGCGAAGGACATATCAAATTTACCTGCAATCAAACCTAAAACCCTGGTTGAACGGCTTTTAATAATGGTCCAATCGTGACCGTCCAACAATGGACGACCCTTTTTCCAATAGNTGTCGTTTTTCTTGAACTTTACNTGTTCGTTCTGCTTCAAGCTGACAAACTTGAATGGGCCTGTTCCAATCGGCTTTGTNCGCATTTTCTTTGGAGGTACATGGCAGGGATAAACTGGGGAGTAGCCGCTAGCCAAAAGCATAATGAAAGCAGGTTGTCTTCGCTTAAGGTTAAACGTCACTTCGTAATCACCATTGGCTTCTACGCTATCCAGGTTTTTATACCATGACTTTCTTGGATTTTTCCGAAGTTTAGCCTTGGACTTACCCAAGATTAAGTTCCATGTGCAAACGACATCTTTCGCAGTGAAAGGTTTGCCGTCATGGAATTTTACACCTTCGCGAAGCTTAAAAGTCAGCTTACTTTTATCACCAGCCCAAGACCAACTCTTGGCCAAATCAGGGACAATCGTATCGACACTGTTTACCGGTTTAGCCTGATCAAACATCACTAAATTNTTGAACACACTCATGTANGGTACNACGGTCGANCTAGTTGCCTCTTCATGTATAGAACCACTAGGTGGTGTGCCTCTGTGGTAAAATTTNAAGATGCCGCCTGACTTTTCAGCGAAAGCTATAGAAGTACCGCCTAGGGTGCCTACTATAACCGCTGCTGCAGCAAATAGTTTTAAAAAATTGATTTTCATTCAAAATCCTCCCTGATTTTGTTTGTTCTGTTCTTTCAAATGTTTCTCCGCTTTGAATTATAGCAGAATAAAGAACCTTTAACTTTTAAAAACCCTTCTAATCTTTGATATTNTTTCCTCATTTATCNACTGATCAAAGAAACATTTATATGTGATGANATTAAGTAGAGAATTATATTGCTTCAAGTTTATTAATGATAATCNCGCNATTTGATCAGGCTTGTGGTTTATNAAAAATTAGAGCTTGTTCAAATATTNTTCAAGCCATCTCGCCNCCCCAAATAAGTTTCTTTCGCCTTCCCGTTTACCTATCAGTTGAAGCCCAAGGGGCATGCCGTCAGAAGTAAGTAGAGGTAACGAAAGACAGGGAACGCCCAGATAAGTCCAAAGGCCGTTAAATATAGCGGATCCCGTTGTCTCGAANCCAACAGGTGCGGCACCGGTTGCNGCTAGACATAAAACAGCGTCNTATTGGTTTAGAAGGTGATCAAGTGATTTGTAAATTTCCTCACGAGCGTTCAGTGCAGCAATATAGTCACTCGCNAGAGTAGTTTTTGAGGTGATAAGACGGTCTCGAAGTTTTTCACTTAAAAGTTCAGAATGGTTCTCAAGAAAAGGTCCGTAATAGTATGAGTTCTCTGCTGCAAAAACAGTTCCATGGAAGTCTATTATTTCACTAAAGGGTTCTGGTAAGGTTTCCTTACGACAAGCAGAAGAAAGCAAATTTAGAGTAGCCTCAATTGCATGTTTTGCCCCATTATCAGCTTCCGACCAGGCTGGAGTTTCTAAAAAAGCAAAATTTGGTTGTTTCAAATCTCCTGCCCAATTTTCAAAAGCTTCAAAACCNTGTGTTGATAAATCTTCAGACANCTGAGCNGATGTTTCACCAGCTAGGCAAGTGGCAATGAGAGCCAAATCCCAAAGTTTTCGTCCATAAAAACCAATAGTGTCAAGAGTGTGTGATTGAAGCAGCATACCTTTACGGGATATTTTGCCTACGGTTGGCTTAAGACCATAAGTTCCATTGAAGGAAGCGGGTCTAATTACTGATCCTCCTGTCTGTGTTCCCAATGCCAGCGGTACATGATAATCCGCAACACTCGCTCCTGAACCTGAAGAAGATCCTCCCGGCGAGCGTTTTAAATCGTGGGGGTTACGAGTTTTACTGGGTGCCAAATTAGCCATCTCTGTCGTAACGGTCTTGCCCATGATAATAGCGCCGGCGTTTATCAATTGCGTCACGCAGTCTGCGTCTTTTTTAGGAACTCTATTAGCGAAAATAGGGGAACCATGCTCNCCGGGCATTCCTTTGGCGTCTATGACATCCTTTATTCCTATTGGGATACCGTGCAGCAGTCCTAATTTCTTACCTTCCTTTTGCCGTTGATCCGCTTTTTTTGCCTCAGCCAATGCATGGTTTGCATCAAAATGTGCCCACGCTCTTACATAGGGCTCTCGTTCCTCTAGCCTTTCTATGCAATCAACTATTAATTCTTCACTTGTGAACTCGTTGTTTTTAATGCCATTTACAGCTTCAAACGCCGATAATTTATTTAAATCACCCATAACTGCAACCCCGGGAAGTTGATTGTTCAAAATGGTACTCAATTGTAAAATGCATTACAATTACGACAAATTTTATAGCGGTTATCAACTCTTTGTTTTTAAGAAGACCAGCCAAATTTTGGAAGGGTCCAGTTGTTCAAATTGAAAACTGTTAATTGAAAAAAACAATCGCACTTTTATGTTGGCACATACTTTGCTTATCCCTAATTATGGTTGCAGTTTTTAAGAGATAACAGCAATAACAGATAAAACCTTGAACAGCGGATTATCATCTAAACTGCAACCATATTATCCTTTNAGTGAAGCTGTGAGTTAATCTAATGGAAATAGTAAAAAATGATACCGAAGAGAATTCCCAATTGGGGGAAGAAACCAATTTAGTGAAGACTATAACGTTGCAAAGTAATTACGAACTGAATGATATAGACAGCACAAGATTGTTACTTCGGTACAGTAANCATTTTCCCCCNAAGTAATTAATTGCACGNAGTATCTCGCGGATAAGCGATATTACTNCAGTGGACACTGCTTCACATTGTTAGCCAGCCCGGTGATACGCTTCACGCCAAGCTGTTATTAAACCAGCTGTTGTAATTAAAAGCATTCCAATAATTGAATAAAATGTTGGCCAATTATCGAATAAAACGCGGCCCCATACAGCCGCAAACAGCAGGTAGCTAAAATCCAGTGGTGCGAGCCAACTGCTATCAGCTGTCTGGTAGGCACGAGCCATGCACATGTTTCCAGAAAGGTTGAGNAAAGAAGAAAGGAAGCATATCGTTAAAACTGTTGCTGTTAATTCAGGCCAGCCGATCATTATAAAGGGCATAGATTGTANAGCGCTCGCGGGGGCTGAAAANTTCATTAANAGAAANATACCTAAAAAGCCAAACGAAATGAAAATGATTGCTACTGCAAATGTTAAAGCCAGGGGATTTTCACCACGACAAGAATGTCGCAAAACGAGTAGATTGCAAGCGTAGAAGAAGCCGGCAGCTACCGGCAACAGTTGAACGAGAGAAAAATCGGATGCTAGCGGGTTGAGCATAATAACCGCACCGCACGCTCCAACCAACAGTGCTCCAACTCGCCATCTCCCAAATTTTTCTCCGAGAACGGGGATGGCTAATAGCGATACGAACAAAGGGTAGGTATAGAGCCCCGCAGCCATTTGAGCGACTGATAGAAATGGTGCACCGGCAAAAAAGCAAAACATGCACAAGGCCTGCATAAAACCCCGAAAATAAACTGGCCGCCAATTCTTAGGAGCGAGAAGGTTTAGACCGCCCGATATATAAGCCAAAAATAAAATAAGTGTCAGGTTTCCAGCGGCTCGTATTACCTGGACTTGCCAAAAAGAAGTATCTGGAGAAATGAATTTAATCAGCGAATCCTGAAAAGATAATATAAATACGCCGATTATTAGAAGAAACATTGCAAACAACGGTCTGTCGCCGTCAGGCGAATTAAATATAAACGACTTTGAAATTGTTGAAGACATCATAGCCAGTCCATAAAGTTAACATCCTTACGATAAAAGAGAGCCTTGATGTAACTTAGTTACAGTGAACCGAGTATATTATTCCTTTAAATGAAAGAGTTGGGAACAATACATACTATGTCTCGCTAAATCTTCCTTTATTTTTTTATATTGCTAGAATAAGGGCTAAAGAGGACTTGCAGGAAATCTTTTAATGTCGTTAGAAATTATAGGCTGGATTGCTCCAAGAATATCTTCGGAAATCATAAGTCCATCGGGACCTGTATTTGACCTAAAGGTAATTGAAAAAACTGCTAAAATCCATGAAAAGGCCGGATTCGATCGGGTCCTTATTGGATATTTTTCTGACGCTCCAGAAGGGTCAATGATAGCGGCTCACGCATCATCAGTTACTAACGAACTAAAGTTTCTTCTCGCTCATCGACCTGGCTTTGTTGCTCCGACGCTTGCCGCAAGAATGTTGGCTACACTTGATCAACTAACCAAGGGCAGACTTGGCGTACATATTATTGCGGGCGGCAGTGACGTAGATCAAGCTAAAGACGGCGATCATACAGAACATAGCGATAGATACCGCCGATCGGCAGAATATATCAAATTATTAAAACTTACTTGGACAAATAGTGAGCCCTTTAATTTCGAGGGAAAATTTTATAAAACGAGGGAAACACATTCTCTTATCAAATGCTACCAAGAACCTCATATCCCCATCTATGGTGGAGGAGGATCAAATGCCGCGATAGACTCACTTGCCCCGCATTTGAATACTTTCATGCTTTGGGGTGAGCCCCTAAAAGAGACAAGGGAATTCATGACGCTTGTTAGAAATGCGGCAGAAAAAACACAAAATTCGTTAAGTTTTAGTTTATCGACCCGGCCAATAGTCGGGGATACAGAAGCGCAAGCATGGGAAAAAGCAGAGAATATTTTATCAAGGGCAACGGCTATGCGAGGGAGCGCAGCAGCTCCAAAGCCAAGCAATATTGGCTCCCAGCGCATTCTTTCGGCTGCGGCAAAAAACGACATTCATGATTCGTGTTTATGGATGAAATTGGCTTTGGTGACGGGAGCTCGCGGTAACTCAACAGCCTTAGTTGGAACACCGGATACCGTGGCTAAGGCGATGCTCGAATATTACAAACTAGGTGCAAAAAGTTTGTTGATTAGAGGCTATGATCCATTGATAGATGCAGAACAATACGGGCGAGAATTGATTCCAAAATTGAGAGAATTGGTTAAAGGTTACGAGCTAGCTCAGCATCGAAATAAAAATAGGAAATGCACATGACGAAAAATTTGGCCTCGAGCTCATGAACGCACGAGAAGAGCTATTCACATTTTACTAGGCGGTTATTAGAAATGGAGCAGAAAGGATTATTTTTTTGAAAATTATTGACGCCAATCCAACGGACTCACGCGTTATTGCGATGGTTGCCGAACTTGATCAATTGATGATGGCTATGTATCCCGCAGAGAGTAATTATCTTACAGATCCAATTTCGCTGACGAACGGTGCAAATAAGTTCTTTGGAGTTGAGATTGAAGGAGAATTGTTGGGAATAGGTGCTCTTATGGAATTTGATGGATACGGAGAGGTTAAACGGATATTTGTCCATCCGAAATCCCGAGGAAATGGGATAGCCACGGCGATCTTGAATAGATTGGAGCGTGAAGCAAGAAGTTTAGGACTGGTC
>NZVJ01000113.1 GCA_002701455.1 Rhodospirillaceae bacterium | reverse complement strand
AATAATTAAAAACCTTAAAAGCCAAGGTTATGAGGTGGCCGTTAATTATCCATATAAAGGTGCGGAATTAATTAAGCGACACGGAGTGCCAATAGAAAATAGGCACGCGGTACAAATAGAAATTAACAGACGCCTTTATATGGATGAATCTTCATTTCTAAAAAACAATAGTTTCCCAGTTTTGAAAGATAACATACTTAAATTAACTGAGAGACTTGTTTATTTCACAAAGGCTGAAAAATATTATTATTAGGTGTTTGTTTTTTTTTGATTGCTCTGGCGAATATCATCTAACTTAGCTTCCTTTTCGCTCAGCTTTTCCATGGCTTGTTGAGCGCCGCGCGCTGTTTTGAGATATTTTTTATGCTGTAGGCGGCGTTTTTTCATGAATAAGGAGGCTTCATCGCTACCTGGTAATGGTTTGGTGTCAGGTTCGATGAAATTATCCATAGAACTTTTCTTTTCTGTACTTTCTTTATCTTCCGACATTGGAGTAATTCTACGTATTGGTTTTCATGCTAGGTTTGTCCCGATGAGTTAAAATACAGGTTTCCTGTAGCGACGTCATGGCGAAAATTGTTCCTTAAGAACTCTTTCATCTAAATTATGGTCTGGATCGTACAAAAGGTCTAATTTTATACTACGGTCCTCTTCTACGGAAACAGTTTTAATATTTCTTACCTCAGTAGCGTCGGCGGTAGCACTGACGGGGCGTTTTTGAATATCGAGTGCTTCAATTTTTATTTTGGCGTCGTGTTGAAGCAGAGCTCCTCGCCACCTTCGGGGCCTGAATGCACTTATAGGTGTAAGTGCAAGAATTCCAGCGCCAAGGGGTATAATAGGTCCATGTGCGGATAGGTTATATGCCGTACTTCCTGCAGGGGTGGAGACAAGAATTCCGTCGCATAAGAGCTCTTCCATTCGGATAGTATTGTCGATCGTAATTCTTAATTTGGCGGTCTGCGACGTCTCGCGAAGCAAGGAAACCTCATTGAAAGCGAGGGCTTCTTCTGTTTCTCCCGTCGAAGTTTCCACTCTCATCCTTAAAGGGTGCAAAGTAACCAATGTGGCTGCTTCAATACGTTCTGGAAGGTGCTTTGACGAAAATTCATTCATCAAAAAACCAACAGTACCTTTATTCATTCCAAAAACTTTGACTGATTTATCAATATAATGTCGGAGTGCCTCTAGCATCTTACCGTCACCGCCAAGAACAACGACTACATCAGCATCTTTCTCGTGTACATGCGCGTACTTGGTTTCAAGTTCTCTCTTCGCCCTTAGTGCTTCTTCATCTTGTGAAGCTATGAATGCTAGTTTTAACCGCGACATTTCAGCTATATTCCAAACTAGTTAAAGCTAAAGTTGTGGTTCCTGTCCTTATATTAAAGGCATTGGTGATATATCGGCAAAAAAATGTGTTGTTTAGACAAACAAAAAAGTAGCCTTTTTTCTTATACAGTTCCGCTGCCTATCTTTCTTGGCCTATCGTGACAAAAAATTTCCTAATACCACTCTATATCCGCAGAGCGGCTAGAAAACCTTTAGTATTAATTTCCCCATGGTTTAATAGCCTCTTTTAACGACCTGTACCCATCGATGAACCCCGGTCGTTGACCGGCATAAACCTTGTCGAATGTTGCTAGAGCATCGTCTAACCACATTTTAAGTTCTTTATTCCCTTGGTTTGCGTCCAAGTAAGCGTCGCGGATCAGAACAAAATGTATTCTAGGATCGTAGGGCTGTTTTGTCCCCCCCATTGATTCATCACCGTCAAGCAATCTAAGAAGCATTGCGTCAGCAGAACCTAAAGTCTGCTCATGGATGGCTGGGCCTGTCATACGATGCATCACGGAAGTCATATCGCGGCCGTTACCGGTTGTATAACCCATATCTGACCAAACCTTTGAAATATCAATGTCCTGTCCAAGGTGCTGGGCTAATTTTTCGCCAAAATGCCTTAAAGGGTCGGATACGTCCGCCATCAAATCAGTTAGTCGGTCACCATCAAGGTCTGTAGCAAGAACGATGCATTTTTGGTGGTCAATTAAATCCCAGAGCAACAAGCCGTAATTCGTATCTGAAATATGTTGTTCTATCCGACCACCCCAGTTTTCCATGCCGGATTTAAAGTCAGCGGGTAGCAGAGCAATAATCTTTTCTATATTTTCTCTGTGTTCTTCGAAGGGATCTACAGCATATTTTCTNCCAATCTCGAATTTAGTGCCCTGTATAAGCCANGCATGTAGACCGGCATTTATTCCATCCTCCATCGCTTGCGTGGGTTTCATTGCCACTCTGCCTATGGCTCCAGTTTCGTGCACCATCTTAAGGAAAAGTCGGTTGGCATAAGCCATCTGTATTCCTGGCGAATTCATTTCTGAGTGAATGTGGCCTGTTTTTGGATCGACATCAAATTTTGGTTTATTTTGTGAATATGGCAGGCACGGCATACAGCGGACTGCAGTAATTGGACCGTATGGGCGGACATTACAATAAACGCCTGCTTGCGTGCGCAGGGGCGCGTTCCCGGATTTACCCATAACTACTACCCTGCCGCCTTTCCCGTCATTTACGTAGGCGTCGCCCGCAGTNGACCATTTAATGGATGTACATGGCATATTGCCAAACCAGCTTAAGCATTCAAGCTTTGTATCATGCCTGTATTGTGACCACATTGGCACTGTATAAAAGGGAAGACCAAGAATATCTATTGCTGCCACGGTCCCAAGAAGCGCGTAGGCGTCTGTCAATGAATGGGCAACTGGGTTTACGTTGTCAACGAAGTTACCNCCACTCCAGACCACGGCCTTTGGGAACCCGTTGGGTCTAACTTCTGTTGGCTTATACAGAGCCTGGAGTGCACCAAATAGGTCCCCGCCATCAGCTTCTATTCGTGCTATGGACATTAGATCAATCATTTACGCCTCTTTATAATTGTTGGTCATATAAATTTAAGACTGCGGATAAAGCTATATTTGTATGATATTTTGCGCCAGCAATGTAAAGGCTGCTTTGCGGTTTTTCAGCATATTTTTTTCAGTAAATTACAATAAAGTTATTTTTTCTGAATGTTTTTAAATATAAGTAAGGCTTTACGTAATTCTATANTTTTATTTCNAATNTTTCTCTTGATAGTTGTTAATTTTCAACACTAACTCAGCGGTTGTATCTACAACCGAGAAGGCGTCCGGATTTCTAGGACTGTAAAAACCTGCTGCGGTGCTATCCTCAATCATTCGGATAAAACTATTCCAGTAAGATTTCAAATTAAATAGGATGAGGTTTTTATTGAAAACATTTAATTGTAGCCACGTTAGAACCTCTATAGTTTCGTCAAAAGTACCAATCCCTCCCGGAAGCGCAAGAAATATATCTGCCTTCTCGTACATAATTCTTTTGCGGGTGTGCATATCATCCGTAACTATTAGCCGTGTTATCCCTGTGTGACCTACTTCGACGTCTCTCAAAAATATTGGTATCACACCAGTCACTTCAGACCCTGCAGATATAGCTCCGTCTGCAACTCGGCCCATTAACCCATTACTTCCACCTCCATAAACAATATCATAGCCGGCATTTCCAAGGGCTAGTCCGATCTGGAAAGCAGTTTGGGAAAAAATAGCGCTGTTACCCATCGAGGATCCGCAAAATACACATACTGTAAATTTATCTTTCATAACAACTCTATTTCACTGACGGCACGATTGGTCAAGGAAAGTTTTATTTCACTAGAGACGTTGCCTATGACTTCAATCGGGCTTAAGGTCGGTCGGAGGTTTTGGAGGCGGAATTATGATTAAGCGCCCTATTATGATTGCCTNTGCAGGCTTTCTGGTTGTTTTGGTTGCATTACTTCTTCTTTTTTTATCAGATGAAGAAGTTGTAGACAGAAANATGGCTGGCAGTACGACCGAAAAGAATAATGAGCCGGAATCCTCTCAACAAGATTTAACCGTCAAAAATCAGGAAAAACTAAAAACTAGTGTCGATAGTAACCTTCAGGAACAAACACCTGTGGTGGCACCGAAATTTGATGTTGTGAGAGTTGATCCAGAGGGAAACATAGTACTTGCCGGCCGAGCCCAACCAAACTCTATTATAGCAATAATGAGTGATGCGAAAGAAATTGGCCGAGTCAAAGCAGATAGCCGAGGTGAATGGGTTTTTGTACCAGGTTTTCAGTTGAAACCTGGAAATATAATTTTAACCCTTAAGGATTCTACGGACCCAGGTAACATTGTGGAGTCGCAGAATGCCGTGGTGATAGGTATCCCGGGAGCAGATAGTAAAAATCGAAAACCACTAGCTATGGTTGTACCTCGTAGTGAAGTCGACAAACAGCCAACTAAGGTTGTGCAAGCTCCAGGATTAGAAGTTTCAAAACCACCATCAATAAATGATAAAGAGAAGGAAAAAAATTTTGAAGAGGGCATAAAAGAAAAGTTAATTTTGACTATAAATACTATTGACTATGATGATGGTGATTTAATGGTATTGAGTGGAAAAGCTACTGCACAGAAATTTTTACGGGTTTACATAGATGATAAAATTGAAGGTTCGATAAGAAGTACTAAAGCGGAAACCTGGAGCTTTCAAGTGCAATCGAAACTAACGCCGGGTCTTTATCAAATCAGGGTTGATTTGGTTAGTGAGGATGGAAAAGTGAGGAAACGGATACAGGTTCCATTTGAAAAAGTTAAGCCAATTAATATGAAGAATGAGCGGCGCACAGTTATTATAAAACCTGGCAATAATCTATGGCGTATTGCTGCGAGGGTTTACGGTAGCGGATTTCGTTATACTGAAATTTACAAGGCCAATCTTGACCAAATTCGCGACCCTGATCTAATTTATCCCGGTCAGGTATTNAAGTTACCGCATTTGGCTCAGTAGTAAGATGACAATAAAGTTGGAAAAAAATTTGTTCTNAAGCGTATTTGCGACTCCCATTGCTCGTGAAGGTTGGCCATTTATTGCAGTATTTGGAATCATAACACTCGTCCTTTTTATTTTTTCGGCAGTTTTAGGTTGGGTCGGNGTAATCCTAACGCTTTGGTGTATCTATTTCTTTCGGAACCCGGATCGGGTCACCCCTCAGCGAACTGGGCTGATTATTTCTCCTGCAGATGGTGTAGTGCAAATGATCACCGAGTTATCCCCCCCACTTCAACTTGATATGACAGGCACTGAGGTCATAAGAATAAGCGTGTTCATGAATGTCTTTGATTGTCATGTAAACCGTGCACCGTGTGATGGCCAAATTGGCAGGCTTGTTTACGTTCCAGGNAAGTTTCTCAATGCCTCTTTTGATAAAGCAAGTGAAGAAAACGAAAGGCAAATGCTTCGACTGGATTTGGAGGATGGCAGGTTTGTTGGTGCAGTACAGATAGCAGGCTTAGTGGCAAGACGGATTGTCTGTTATCTTGAAGAGGGACAAAAGGTTTTGGCAGGGGAGCGCTTTGGACTTATCCGCTTCGGNAGTAGGGTAGATATTTATCTTCCACCTGGTGTCATGCCTCAAGTTGTTGTTGGCCAGAGATGTGTAGCTGGTGAAACAGTGCTGGCTGATTTGATCTCGGATGAGGTAAGTAGAACCGGTGAAATACGCTGATACAAGAAACTAGTGATTTATGATGTCTGAAAAATTACGTAAGCNACGATTNCGAATGATGTCCCTTGGTACGGTCATTCCAAATTTGATTACGGTACTTGCCTTNTGTTCAGGCCTTACTGGAATTAGGTTCGCTTTACAAGAAAGATGGGAGTTTGCGGTTGCTGCTATCGGNCTTGCTGCNATACTTGATACTCTAGATGGGCGCATGGCNCGGCTTCTAAAGGGGCAAAGCCGTTTTGGTGCGGAATTGGACTCACTATCGGATTTCATCAGTTTTGGAGTAGCTCCCGCTTTGATCCTGTTTTTTTGGACCACCAATACAATAGGAGGGTTTGGTTGGATGAGTGTTTTATTCTTTTCCACCTGTATGGCGCTTCGTCTTGCGAGATTTAATACAAAATTAGACGATCTTGATCCAAAACCTTTTGCTTCAAGGTTCTTTTCTGGTGTCCCTGCTCCAGCAGCTGCAGGTCTTGCTTGTCTGCCTATTATCCTAAGTTTTGAGGTAGACTTTGAAATCTTAAGAACTCCACATATCATTGTGGGGTGGTTAGTTGTTATCGGATTGATGATGGTGAGCAGTCTGCCAACGTTTTCCTTCAAAGGNACCAAACTTCCACCAAAACTCGTGATTCCGGTATTTTTAACAGCAGGAGTGTTCATCGCNGGGGCATTCACTGAACCTTGGATAGCATTAGCAGCATTGATATTTTGTTATATCTTGTCAATACCACTTAGTTTCAGAGCNTACAGAAAGCTGATGAAGTTGCATTAAACCCCTTAGTTCTCAGCTTGAGAAGTNGGTTTATTAAATCTAATGTTGTTTGAAATTNNGATCNTGNCCTACAAACGTTGTTTTTTTTCTTTAAAACCCCGAATTGCTTCTTGTATATNTGCTCTAAATTGCAGTGCGCAAGGCGTAACGATAAGTGTCAGGATAGTGGCAAAACTTAGTCCAAATACGATGGCTGTCGATAAAGATACCCACCATTGCGTAGAGGGAGCCCCGATACTAATCTCTCGTGTTAAGAAATCTACATTTATTTGAAGCACCATTGGTAATAGGCCAAGAATAGTTGTCACAGTAGTCAGCAGGACCGGTCGAAGGCGTTCCATGCCCGCCTGAAGCACAGCATCTTTGACGGTTTGTGTGCCTTTCNTTATGTGATCAAATGTATCAATTAATACGATATTATTATTAACCACAATACCGGCTAACGCTATTACGCCCACTCCTGTCATAACAACCCCAAAGGGCTTTCCTGTGATTAAGAGACCTATTAAAACACCAATCGTTGACATAAGAACGGCAGATAAAATTAAAAAGGCNCTGTAGAAGCTATTAAATTGNGTAACTAATACAACTGCCATTATAAAAAGTGCTACNGAGAACGCCTTCACCAAAAANCTTTTNGCTTTTTGTTGTTCCTCGTCTTCACCTTTAAATTTGACAGTAACCGTTTCTGGAAGGTTTGATTCGTTCAGCCATGACTTTATATCNTCTACCATTTTATTTGGAAGAATCCCTGCTTCCACNTCNGACTTAATAGTTCTGGTTCGTTGAGTGTTTACCCTCTTTATTATGCCAATTTTAGCTTGTGGAGCCCAGTTAACAAAGTTTTCAATTGGAACCATTCCCTTAGATGTTTTTATTTGTATTTTTTCGAACTGATCTAATTTCCGAAATTGCCTAGGGTATCTCACTACGACATCTATTTCCTCTTCGCTATCAATGGGATTGAATGTTGTAACCTTCATGCCGTTGGTTATCAGTTGTACGTAATTTCCAATCAAAGCAACATCTGCACCAAATTTAGCAGCTTGGCGTCTATTTATTTCTAATTGCCACTCGATACCNGGAATATCTCTATCATCTTCTATNTTCGTTAGACCCGGCATTTTCTCCATCCTNTTNCGGATTAGNCCCGTGGCGNGGTTGATATCGTCTAAGTTTTCGGAGGTCAGCCTGATCTTAAGGGGTTTACCAGTGGGAGGACCTTTTTTTTCTTCCATAAACTCTATTAAAAGTCCGGGATGGTTTTTGGCTTTTNCCATGATTTCTTTCAAAATAACGGACGTTTTTCGTCTTTCTTTCCAACTAATAAAATCTAATTGAAGTTTTCCTATAATGTCTTTTGGCAGATCTTCCTCGGCTCCCTTAAGCTTTCCAATGTATGTGTAAACTGATTTCAGTTCTTTTATATTTAGAACATCTTTCTCAATTCCGTACATTAACTCAGCTTTTTCATGTATCGACATATTACCGCGGGCGCGTACGTAAATATTAGCAGTTTCTGGCTCTATATCTGGGAAGAACTGCAACCCGTGTCCGGCTACGAAATAAGTATATTGAACCCCGACCAACATAAAAACGGCAGCAACGATCACTTTTCCAGGGTTATTGAGAGCTTTTTCTAATATCCTTTTATATGATCGGCTAAAAGCTGAAATGTCTTCTTGCTCGGATGCTTTATCTAATTTGGGTGAGAGGGAGGCGCCAGTCGAAGACCCGCCCACTGAACCAAATAAACTGCCAAGCGTGGGAACAAAAATTAAAGCCATTAATAATGAAGCAGAAAGAACGGCTACCAAGGTAATTGGAAGAAACTTCATAAATTCCCCCACTATACCTGGCCAGAAAATTAGGGGAAAAAAAGCGGCTAAAGTTGTTGTAGTAGAGGCAATAATTGGCCAAGCCATTCTTTTTGCGGATCTTCTGTAAGCTTCTCGCCGACAAATTCCTTTCTTTTGCTGGCGATCAGCAAATTCTGTTACGACAATTGCACCGTCCACCAGCATGCCAACAGATAAAATTAGGCTGAAAAGCACTACTATATTTATTGAAAGTCCCAATGAGGCTAGACAGAGAATTCCGAGTAAAAAAGATCCTGGGATTGCTACTCCAACTAATGTACCTGACCTCCAACCAAGGGCCGCCACAACGATTATCATTACGAGTAGTACAGCACTAATTATATTATTTTGAAGCTCCCTTAGCATTGTCTTTATGTTGGTAGATCTATCTTGTGAGAACGTATAGTTGAGCCCATTTGGCCAATGCTTACTGCTGTTTTCTACAGCGTGTCGCACTTCCTTAACCGTTTGTATAATATTCTCACCGTTTCTTTTTTTGACTTCAATTCCGATGGAAGGTTTTCCGGATAAACGTGCTATTGAATTAGGCTCTCTGAACGATTTTCGAACGCTAGCTATATCACCGATTGTTATTACTGAGTCACCGGATGTTTTTAACGGTTGTTCAAGAATATTTGGCAGGTTCTCGTATAATCCAGGAACTTTTATTGGAAATTTCCCATTTCCAGTGTCTAATGACCCCGCTGCTACCAATAAGTTTGAACGCGCGATAGTCTGCATTACTTGAATTGAGTCAATTTTATAACTATCCAACTGGGCTGGATCTATGATGATTTCGACTAATTCTTTTCGTGTTCCAGTTAAATTAGCTTCAAGAACAGAATTAATGCCCTCTAGCTCGTCCCTGAGTTTTGTAGCGTATTTAACAAGTGTACGCTCTGGGATGTTCCCTGACAAAGTTACGACTAAAACAGGGAAAAGATTCAAGTTTACTTCTTTAATAATAGGTTCTTTTGTTTCTGAAGGAAGATTAGCTTTTCCTATATCTACTCTTTCACGAACTTCGTAGAGTGCCTTATTAGAGTCGAACCCAGCATCAAATTCTAGAATTATACTAGCTCCACCTGTATACGCTGAGCTTCGGACTTCTCTGACGCCTTCAATACTTCTAAGCTTCGGTTCAATTGATTGGAGAAGCTGACGTTCACTATCTTCAGGTGAAATCCCATCATGTTTTAGCAAAATATATATGATGGGTATTGGAATATCAGGATCAGCTTCTTTGGGAATATCTATGTAAGAGACAACCCCGGCAATCAGGATCATAAGAAATGCAAGCAAAATCGTCCGGGTTCGAAGAAGCGCTATGTCGATAATTTTACTCACTTCCCAATACCCTTAATTCAATTTTCCGTGAAGGTCTGAACTTTGTCTCCTGATTGAACAAAACCTTGCCCAACAGTAATCACACGCAATGTTTGAGGCAATCCGCCGACAACGACTTCTTTATCAGACCCGCCCAAAATTTCTACGGGTAAAAAATCTACAATGTCGTTTCCGTCTACCACCTTAATACCTAACTCACCATTAGAGGTTAACGAAAAAAGTGCTGCCGATATTCGGTGCGCGGGTTGCGATGGTAATGGAATGATTAATTCGGCTGTTATACCCTCAGCGAATTTTTTGTCCTCATTAGCGATTTCCATTTCTACTTTAAACGTGCGCGTATTCTTTTCAGCAATTGGACTTATATACCTTATCTTTCCGGTCCGTTTAGTGCCGTTCAACAAAATTCCATAGGCTGTTGCGCCTGGTTTTATAACCAAACGATGTTTCTCGGAGATAAAAGCTTTTATCAAAATAGGTTCGAG
>NZVJ01000112.1 GCA_002701455.1 Rhodospirillaceae bacterium | reverse complement strand
AGGCTAAGACTAAATACAGAGGGAGGGTCTCATTCCAGACCAAAAAATTGGTTGAAGGAAATCTACTCGATTGGGCATCGAAATCCACAAGGCCTTATTTTCAATAAAAGAACAGGGGACTTATGGTCTCACGAACATGGCCCCCGTGGAGGAGATGAGATAAATATTATTTCATTTGGCAAAAACTATGGCTGGCCGACAGTTTCCTATGGCAAAGAATATTTCGGCGGAGATATCGGACTGAATCACTCGCCAAGGGGCTACACCGATCCAGTGTGGAAATGGACCCCAAGTATAGCGCCGTCTGGAATGGTGTTCTATTCCGGTAAAATGTTTCCGGAAATCAATGGTAAATTACTGGTTGGGAGTCTAAAATTTATGCGATTGTTTGTAGTGTCGCTCGGCCAAAATGGTCTTCCATCCAGTGAGGAAAGTATCTTTAAAAACACCTTTGGACGAATAAGAGATGTTGATGTTTTACAGGATGGAAGCATATTGATATTGAATGATGAAACGGAAGGCGGTCTGTTTAGGATATCGAGAAGAAGTTGACCTTTTAAAATAGGAAGACGCTTCTGGAACAGATCAAACAGCTTAAAGAGGGAAGCAGGAAACAACACTGACTGGTAAGTGCGTAAGTTGCCGAACACTACGGGCACTAGAATTATGAAGTAATATGAAAAAAAAAATAGCCATGACAACACTTCTTGCAATTGCAGTTTTAGCAGTTGGTGGGGCTATGATAGGCCCAATTATGAGTAACGTAGAGATCCCCGACTATAAAATTTTAGAAAAAACGGAAAATATAGAAATCAGGCGATATCCCCCATTAATAGTTGCTGAAGTAAGGACAACAGGCTCCCGGGAGGGTTCAATTGGTGCCGGTTTTCGAATACTGGCAGATTTTATCTTTGGAAATAATAAGGAAGAAAACAAGATTTCAATGACTACTCCAGTCACGCAACAAGAGGGTACAAAAATTGAAATGACAGCTCCTGTTCAACAGGAAAAAAATGGTAAAGAATGGATAGTAAGTTTCGTAATGCCTTCAAAGTTCTCGATGAACACTCTTCCCAAACCGACAAATGATAAAATCAAAATAGTCCAGATGCCTTCCAAGAACTACGCAGCGATAGTCTTTTCAGGACGAGGTACCAAAGACAATCTCACTGCAAACACACTAGAATTGAAAGAATATATCAGCCGCTCCAATTATTCTATAAGAGGCAATCCCAAATACGCCTTTTATAATCCACCGTGGACACTTCCATTTATGCGCCGTAATGAGGTTCAATTTGAGCTCACTGAATAAAGGAAGCAAACAAGTTGGACTAAGCTTAATCCTCCCAATTGGTACTTACTGAAACTCTTTATTTATAGGCCGATAGATACATCATCGAGTTCCAAAGCGATATTATTGGCAACCAAATCGATATGCCTGTTGCTAATTATTCGGCCGCCATACTTGTTGGCCGCGCCCCATCCAATCAAATGGTTGTCTCCAAGAGCGATATGAGCTGTACCTTTTCGAAATTTATTTTCAACGTGACCTATTTCCCTAGCCATAGGGTTGGTTCCAATACCAAGTTCAGCCAGCCTAGTAACATTTTTATCTGCAGCATCGATAATCCGGCTTAATTTTTCACTATCCTTTCCGCCATTAATTTTAGTTAAATTACCTTTTTTAAAATGTAATTCTATAGGCTCGTTTATAAGTCCAATCTGCGGCCCCGAACCTTCTATGTATACCACTTGCCCAAACGAGTCGGCTACGAACTTGCCCTCACCTGTGTCCTCCTCAGGCACTAACATAGCTTCACCACTTGGAAACGACCCAAATCCCATTTCTTTATCAGCAAAACCGGTCAATGAGATGCAGGGTCTGCAAACCTTCATGGATAAATCTGTCCCATTCGCCGAAGTTACCCGGACCTTTTTAGCATTTGATACGAGGGTCGCGAGCCTTTTTGTATCTGCATTCAATGTTAAAGGATCCGCAAGCGAAGCGCCTCTTGAAAAATCTTCGATAGGCGCGTTATTGATCAGTACCTGTCTTTTGCCAAATTTATAAATAACTTCACTCAAATCATCATAGGCTCTTGGAAACCTTATTGTTGTTGCAACAATGGTTAAATCGGCTTTCTCCACAGCCGCAAGAACTGTATTTGGATGCACAAAGTCTACAAAAATTTCAGGACAGGCAATAACTATTGTCGAAACCGATTTAGGATTGTTTGCAGATACGGCTGCTGTAAGGGAATCAATTAACCTGGTGTCTTGATCTGAGCTAGTCACTATCAAAATATCTTCACCCGGGTTAACATTGTCTACTGCTAAATTTCGCGTCGCCTTGTAGAGTTCATGCTGAGGAAAAATCGCCATTATTTAGTTTCCTTTAAATATTACTCCGCTACTATAGCTCTTGTTTCAACTAAAAATGAAATGAGAACGATATGTCTATTACCGTAATAATTGAAGCTAATGTAACAGACTTTGACAAATGGCTTTCGTTGTACAATGGATTAGAGGATCAAAGAAGGGCAGCCGGCATCGAAGTGCAAGCATTCAGAAACCAAGATAAACCGAAAACAAGCTTCGTAATAGGAACGGCCCCATCAAAGGAAATTTTTTTCGATTTTTTCAACTCTCCAGAACGTCTTTCTATTCAAAAGTCAGTAATTACCGAAAAGCCAAAAATTACTTTTTTAGAGCAAGCCTGAGATAAGTAATGTCCTTAAAGAACCTAAATTCAGCTTAAAGAAGCAAACTTATTTAGTAGACTTAGAGCACTAGCTTTTGACGTCATCTATTTGAGAGTATTTCATTCCCCGGTTACAAAATAAAAAGATTGGTTTTGGGTGAACATAGATGACGCGTCTAACGGGAATTGATGGAACTAAAGGCCCTCATCGATGGGTCGTCCTATCCGGCGTATGGCTAATTTATTTTAGCTTTGGCTTAACGGTAGCAGCCCTAGGTCCGTTAGTTACACCGATAACACAAGACCTTAGGATGACTTTTGGTGAAATGGGTACAGTCTTAGGGGCCTGGCCTTTAATCTACATTCTAGCCGCTCTTCCATGCGGTTTTCTTATTGATCGCATTGGCCCCCGAAAAGGGCTCTTGATAGCTGCAGTAATAATGGGCCTATCCGGTTTATTACGCAGTGCAGCTGATACACATTTAACACTTTTTCTTGCCGTGGCTATCTTCGGGCTTGGCGGTCCATTAATATCTGTGGGCGCCCCCAAGGTGATTGCACTCTTGTTCCAAGGAAAAAACCGCGGGCTGGCCATGGGAATATATATTACCGGGCCGGGGCTTGGTGGTGTAGTAGCAATTTCTATAAGTAATAGCGTGCTCTTGCCTTTCTTCGATGACAATTGGCGCTTGGTCACTTGCGGTTACGGGGTTTTTACTCTTTTGTCAGGAATTATATGGTTATTATTATCGCACAACAAAGCCGGCAAATTCATTAAAACTGCTGTGTCAAACGACGCCAATGACCCGATTGTTCAGACCTTTAAGCGTTTGGCTGCTATACCAAGTGTGCAGCTGGTTCTAGTTCTGAGCATTGGAATATTTTTCATAAACCATGGNTTAAATAATTGGCTCCCTGAAATAATTCGCGCACACGGAATGTCTGCATCTTCCGCAGGTTATTGGGCCTCAATTCCAACTGCAGCTAGTGTTTTAAGTGCCCTTATTATTCCTCGATACGCGATCCCCGAAAAAAGAATTTTAATTTTAGGATTGTTAATTGCTTCAAGCTGTATAGCAACACTACTTCTCCAAGTTGCACCCGGTCCACTTATGCTCTTTGGTCTCGTTTTACAAGGAATTGCCAGGGGTGCCATGATGACAGTTACTTTACTATTACTCGTAGAAATACCGAATGTGGGGCCAAAAAGGGCCGGAACCGCCGGAGGTCTATTTTTTACAGCGGCCGAAGTTGGCGGTGTCTCCGGACCAGTGGCAATAGGAATAATACATGATGTGACGGGTGGTTTTTCATCGGCACTTGTCACATTGACTATAATTACACTTGCTTTGGTCGCACTGCTGCTTCCATTAAAAAAGACTCTATCACGGGATATTTCTATTAATTAAGAGGATAATATCAGTCGTATAGCCCAGAATATTAATTTAACAAAAACCTACNAGAGCGTCACTATACTTGGAGAAAGGAACAAAATGATTACAAAAGGCATCAAGGAGCTTTGTGACGAAGCAGAANAAGAAATAGAGACNCTTTCCGTTGAGGACGTCCTAAAGCTGCAAAATAATGACGGAATAGTTCTAGTTGATATACGCGATATAAGGGAATTATGGCGTGACGGCACAATTCCAGGTTCAATCCATGCGCCACGAGGAATGTTAGAATTTTGGGTAGACCCTCAGAGCCCCTACTACAGACGAGACTTTGGTTCCGGTAAGAAATTTATATTTTTTTGCGCTGGCGGCATGA
Source organism: Rhodospirillaceae bacterium (assembly GCA_002701455.1). Lineage (GTDB taxonomy): Bacteria > Pseudomonadota > Alphaproteobacteria > Thalassobaculales > Thalassobaculaceae. Next base: position 14,053 of record NZVJ01000112.1, on the reverse strand, counting down.
GGTCGGCACTAGCTGCGCAAGCTGTACAAAAAATGGGGTTGAATCCAGTTGCTCATATGGCAGGTGGTTTTGGGGAATGGGNAAAAGCCAATGGGCCTGTTGAAGAGAAGCCATTTAAAAAACCAAAGTAATTAGCCAGTGAAAATTTTTTGCCATAATTTATTAAACAGTCGCGTGCTGAAAATACTCTTGGTTTTGCTCTTTATTAATACTGAAACCAATAACTTAAATGCCGAAACAACACCGGCACTTAAAGAAGGTATTGGGACAACCCTTTGTTTCGATGTTATCTCGTGGCAACACCACAAAACGGCCAAGAACGACATTACGAAATGGATTGTTAATTTTATTGACGAAGTAAATAAAGCGACTAGATCTAAAGGGCTCGTTAAGAAAGTGCCATTAATCCAACTAGATGAAAATTTAGTTTGGNATGGCGCGCTCGCTTACTGCTCGTTAGACACAAAACAGACTTTAGTTGAAGCCACTATGAAGTTAATTACTAACGAATGGGAAAAGTCGGAGAAAAGGTGAATATATTTGAAGCAAAGTCCCATTGCTATATAAACGCGTTGTCGTCTGCGACTCTTTTTGGGGTACTCTTTTTATAACACTATTAATGGAACTAAAAATGAAAGAAACATTTAAAGAAGGTAATANAACAGCAAAGAAATTTAAAATTGATGCCGGCAGGACAATTTCCGTTGCTGGAGGAGATTTTGATGTATACGCAACTCCGGATATGATTCGCGATATAGAACGTACGTGCAAAGAATATATTCTTGAATATGCGGACACGAATGAAGATTCAGTCGGAACACAAGTAAATATTTCGCATGTTGGCGCTACACTATTGGGTATGTCTGTTGAGATTTCTATACTAGTCAAAAGTCTAGATCGCAGACGCGTCGTTTTTGAAGTTACAGTAAATGATGACTTCGATTTAGTCGGTCACGGCACGCACGAGCGTTTTATCACCGACACTATAAAGTCAAGCGAGCGGCTGACACAGAAGGCTCAAAAAGCGGGGCTATTGAACCAATGAGAAAGAAATATCTCGGGTTCTCCAACAGANGCAAAATTATTCTTGCTNCCGTTTAAGTTTACTTTGAATGGTAAACTTTACAAATACATTATGCTTAAAGGTGACCGGACACCTCATCGCGGTTTTCTAAGTCACTCGCAGCTCTCGAAGCGAGTTTGCCAATTCTATCGAAAGCAAAACCAAGACGTTGTAATGCGGGAAAAGTATCAGCGATCTCTGAATAACGACCGATTAATCCTCTTTTCAATTCCACATTCGCCACACCCTCGAACATCACCCGCTTCCCAAGCGCAGATTCCAATTTTGACTCAAAACTGAAAATGTATCGGCAATATCCTCTAGAACCAGCCGATACTGGGGCATGCAGATCCCATTTGAACTTACAAGCGTCCCGATAAAAATAATTCTCTACAAGATCAATAATACTCTTTCGCCCAACGAATTCACCATAGAACACGTCATGATAAACGCCATCCTCGCAAAAGCAGTCAGCAACTTCTGAGGGTTTTCCTTGGCATATAGCCGCCGTCATTTTCTCTAAAAGATTGGCAAAGTTCATTCCGCCTGACGCTCCCCGTGATAAGACTAATTAACTAAATTGTTCGCTGAATATCGAGTAATCTTATCAAAGATTACTAGCGATTATTTTGACGATGGGTACGGCCTGGTGAAGACCAATTTAGAGTGATCCGAATCGTCAGAGCTAAATTTATATCCGCCATAGTCAAAGTCCAGAAGNTGCCTTGGATCCGTGACACGATTTTTGATTGCAAATCTTGCCAACATGCCTCTAGCTTTTTTTGCGAAAAAGCTGACCATTTTAGCTTTTCCGTCTTTACGTTCTAAAAAGACCGGTGTCACAACATCCAGTTCTAGGGCCTTTAGGTCAACAGCATTAAAATATTCTTGAGAGGCGCAGTTAACGAGTGTATTGCATTGGATTTCTTTCGCTTCTTCATTAAGCTTTTTGGCTAGCGCACTTCCCCAGTATTTATAAAGAGACGGCACTTCTTCAATTTCAAGTTTACTTCCCATTTCCAATCGATAAGGCTCTATCGCATCTAAAGGTCTCAAAAGACCGTAAAGCCCGGATAAGATCCTCAATCTGTCCTGTGCAAATTCAAGGTCGGTCTCATCTAAGGATCCCGCGTCAAGGCCTTGGTAAGTATCNCCGTCAAAAGCGAAAACCGCAGATTTTTTTTCCTGGGAACCGAACGACGCAAAGCGATCGAAGTTTAGTTTTGCAAGTTTTTCACTCAATCCCATTGTTTTCTTAAGCTCATCAACACTTAGAGCCTGCATCTTAGAAACCAGCTCGTTAACATTGTGTGAAAAAATAGGTCGACTTGACATTAAGTTCGAAGGCGACTGCATGTTGAGTTTTTTAGCTGGGGATACTACGACCAACATTTCTCTCTCCTATTTTACCCTTTACCTGAAAAGTTAAAAACTAAAAACCACGATCAGTTTATATTCTACCTTAAGCTTGCGTGGATGTAAAAATTAGATAATTTCTATTATTGTTTTCTATCACTGCTTTCTTGCAACCAGCGACGCAAAAGCGCTATCGCGTCGGATGGATATTTATCTACAACCCTTTCCAATCGTTTACGCGCACGGGGCGATTGACGGATCATAATTTTTGCATTTTTCGTAAGCTTCATCTATCCCGCAGGACCCCTCTACCAAAAGAAAAATACGCTCATTCAAGTTAACTCGCTCATTTGCAAAAGTATAAATTTTTAACAATACTAAGAAAAAATTGTTTATTAATCTATAGTTCGATAAATCTGTTCATACAATTTTGTTTTATTCATCTGCGGAGTTTTATAATGAGAATTACCGGAGGTTGTTTTTGTAAAAAAATTCGATATAACGCCATAATAGATCCCAAAACAGTAACAATCTGTCATTGCACGGACTGCCAAATCAACTCTGGAACGGCTTATGGCGTTGTGGTGGGCGTGGTAAAGGACGAATTTGTTCTTGAGGCGGGTGATCTCACCTACTTTGAGAAAATTGCAGATAGCGGAGCAAGACGAACCCTCGCCTTTTGTTCGTCTTGCGGAACACGGATTTTTGCAAAACCAGCTGACAACAAACCTGGACGGTTTGGAATCAGGGTTGGAACGGTGGACCAGCGGGATACCTTAATACCCAAACAACAGGCTTGGTGGCAATCTGCCCAAAGCTGGACCGCTGATATCCGCGATTTGCCAAAAATCTGATTAAATTTTTTGAGAAAACTCCACCACATCACGCGACCTAGTCACCTTACCCTCCCAGTGTCGGTCGAACTCCTTTATAAACTCTTTTATTGTGTCGGAAGAAGCTATTCTATTAGCTGTGTCGGCATCAGGAAACTCATAAAAGGCTATGTGAACGTTATCTTCCACCCGGCTCCAGCCTCTCTTGGCACTCAATGCATTAAAACCTTTAACTGCGTCAGGTAAATGTTCGTTTTGATACCATGTGTCAAAGCCTTCCCTCACGGATGGGTCAACTTCTGCTCTTACAATTAAGTAGGCGGTCATTGTAAAGTCCTCAATGTAAATTTCGATACCAGTTTATAAAATGGTTTGCCCAGCCTCGCAACAGCCCCATTATCTAAATCCCGAATTTCGGCCACACCATTCATTCAGCGGATCACGCAAATAATTTCATTAATTATTCTAAGCCATGAGATTTTTGCATCTCTGGGTTGCTCTAACAGCGCTGGCAAAACTTCCCCGGCAACATTACCTACCTGATATCGTTAGTGTCTAAAAGGAAACAAAAATGTATAAATATCAAAGTGACCCTTTGTATCAAGCGCATGTTCTAACACTTAAAGAAATTGAGGACGCAAATCGCCGCGCAAGAAAGTTGAGGTCTTTAGCATTCGTGAATGCTGTCCAAAATCTGTTCGAAACGCGCGAAAAACCTTTTGCTAAAACACCAAAAAACATTCAAATGCCGTTACCATCCAGCAAGGGGTTTGCGTAAGCACGGGCCTGAAAATTAAAAGTGGGGTAACTATTCGGGATGAAGCGGGGACTATCCTGTTCCCGATCCTAGAAGAATACCCCAGTTTTCTTCAATTTGAGTGATTACATATAAAGACTGGTAGGTATTTATCGTGCTGCCATTCTGCCTTAAGCGTTTAAACCATATAAGCGAGTGGCATTTTTTTAACGAGATAACATCTGTTTCTACGCTTATGAGTTTTGTTGAATGCCATTTATCCGCCTTCAGGCGGGTTTGAAAACTTTTCAAATATTCATTAGCCGTATTCCACCGCATCAGCCCGCCTTCGAGCATTACCCGTGTGTGAGGAAAGTGTAAGTAAGTTTCCAATCCAGAAACATCACGCTGGTTTAACGCTGCAATATATCCTTCAACCACTTTGAAAACTGTTTTCTGTATATCGTTGTTTTTACTTATATTATTTTCCCCTGAAATACTCAATATATTATTGCTCCCTTGTCTTTTTCTTGATGAAATTCAACCCGCTCCATGAAAGAAGAAATACAACAATAGAGCCTGTCAGCAAAATCGGCGGCCACACAATCCAATCGTCTATTCGGTATCCAGCCACCAGCACCCATATCATCATTAGTCCCGTTGCACCTGATCCAAATAGAAGAAAACTGCAAACTGCTTCAAGTCCTTTTATATTCACGCGGATACTGCCAAATTAAGTTATAAATTTTTAAAAAAAGCCTTTAGGCAAATGGTTTTTACACCCGAAATTTCGCTCAAAAGAAAAGTTGATCACACCGTAAAAAGAGATCCGTAACCCACTAACCTAAAATCCTACGTCTTACCGGAAAATACTAACATCGCGATTGGTCCAATAATAACTTAACATTCTTCTGGCGGAAGAACCTCTTGAATACAAACATCTTCGATTAACTCTGCTTTGTTAAGATCTAAAAGATGTGCTCTCTTCTCTTCATTAGTAAGTTTGGCGCCAATACCATTCTTCATGATCATAACGAGCGATCTATCACTTTTATCTAACCAGTAAGAACGTCTGATCAGCTTATCTTCTTCATCCCTTACGAACGGACTGTCTAGCTCTATTTCAAGATCAGGCTTATAGAAAGCCGACATATTACAACCTCGCTTTATTTAAGATATGTTTGTAAATAGTCACATTATCAAACTATTCAATTAGATTGAAAGCTTATTTATTACCGACGAGCAGGCAGAAAGATAAAAATGGGTAATGGAAAGAGTCTAAGCCGCGTTTTAAGCGACGCTCAACAATTGAATTTAAGTATCGAGATAATAGAAATGTCATCATCGACAAGGACAGCAAAAGAAGCAGCTAAGGCTTGCGGCTGCATACCGGCTCAAATTATTAAATCAATAATCCTTAGGAATACCCATACGTCGGCTCTTTTTCTTATTTTAGTTTCTGGCGCGAACAATATTGATCTAGTTAAAACTTCTGACGTTTTGGGTATCAATTTAAAAATGGCGGATCCCGCGGACGTAAGAGCTCGCACCGGATTTGCTATTGGCGGGGTTTCCCCGTTAGGCCATTTAGCAAAACTTGAAACGTATTTCGATCCGCTTTTAACCAATTATAAAAATATCTGGGCCGCTGCCGGAGAACCTAATACGGTTTTTAAATCTAGTCCAAATGACTTAATTAAATCCATTTTAGCTAAACCTCTTCCAGCTTCATGTTTCATAGAAATAACATGAAATATTCTGTTATCCTTTCAACACTTGTCCTTAAATAAAAACTCTGCATGATATAAAGTTGCTTAAACTTGGATTGGAAATTTTATGACGGAAAAGCCAGACCTTGTCATTAGAAACGGTAATGTCATCGACGGAACTGGCGGGAAAAGTTATCTTGCCGATATTGGCATAAAAAACGGACTAATTTCAGAAATCGGCTCCAATATCCAAACAGGTAAAGAAGAGATTGATGCGGAAGACCGTGTTGTAACTCCGGGTTTTATTGACGTACATACACACTATGATGCTCAAGTGACTTGGTCCAACCGGATTACCCCCTCCTCTTGGAATGGTGTTACAACTGTATTGATTGGAAATTGCGGTGTTGGCTTTGCCCCCTGCAAGCCCCATCAACGAGATCAACTGGTTGAATTAATGGAGGGGGTCGAAGATATACCTGAACCCGTCTTGACAGAAGGATTACCCTGGAACTGGGAGACGTTTGAAGAATATTTGGATGTTTTAACTAATAAAAATTTTGATCTGGACGTGATAACCCAGGTTCCTCACGCCGCGTTAAGAGTTTACGTTATGGGGGATAGAGGTGTATCTCGAGAGGAAGCAACACAAACCGACCGACAGGAAATGGCGCGGCTCGCCGCACAGGCAATAGAGTCCGGCGCGTTTGGCTTTTCAACCAGTCGCACAATCAACCACAGAACGGTAGCTGGGGCCTACACCCCAACTCTAGGAGCGGCAGAACAGGAATTAATGGAAATCGGAAAGGCAGTCGGAAAAACCGGCAAGGGATGGCTGCAAGTAATTTCAGATTTTGATGATCCGTTAAAAGAAATGGATTTACTAAAACGGATGGCCGAAATTTCAAAACGGCCAATGACAATTACCGTCTTACAGCGTGACGATAGGCCAGAGTTATGGCGGGAGACCATGGCGGATATCCGAAAAGCAAATTTGGGTGGAAATCATATCGTTGGCCAAGTTTTAACTAGGCCGACCGGCGTCATGCTGGGTTTTGAAATATCTTTAAATCCGTTTATGGCCTGTAGAGCCTGGCAGGAGATCGAGGAACTCCCTCATCCAGAAAAAATGAAATACCTATCCCGGCCGTCCTTTCGATTGAGGATGCTAACCGAACCCCAGGGCGAACATATCATGCGATCCCGCGTGATGGCATGGGATAAAATTTTTCCGCTTGGCGATCCTCCGGATTATGAACCTAGTCCAGAGTTTTCTATCGCCGCGCAAGCCAAAATGAAAGGTATGCCCCCTGACGAGTTAGCGTATGACTTTTTATTAAAAAATAATGGCAAGAATATCCTGTACAGGCCCCTATCCAACTATTCCTATGGAAATCTAGATGCTGTCGCCGATATGATGGAGGACCCGCATTCTTTAGTTGGACTAGGAGATGGGGGAGCTCATGTCGGTATTTTATCTGACGCCAGCGCGATGACTTATATGATCACACATTGGACCCGTGACCGAACGCGTGGCAGAAAGGTCAAGCTGCCATGGGCTATCAAACGGCTAACCAGCGACAATGCAGCAACACTTGGACTGACCGATAGAGGAATGATTAAAATAGGAAAAAAAGCGGATTTAAATGTGATTAACTATGAACATCTCAAGATCAATCCCCCTGAAGTACGATACGATCTGCCGGCTGGCGGGAAGAGAATGGTCCAGACAATAGAAGGCTATGATGCCACTATTTTGTCAGGACACATTGTAGCTCGCCATGGAAAACCTACAGAATTCTTGCCGGGAAAATTGGTTAGAAGCAGTTGATATGTTATCCTAATAATTTTTCAGAAATTTACCCGCCTATTCAAAAAATTAATCGCTGGCTCTTATAGCCAAGTTAGAACCATTTGGTGTTGTTTTTTATTATTTAGTAAACGATACTAGATCCCGTGTAGGGTTGAATACCTCTTGTTAGTATCAATTAAATATTTCATTTGAACTCACCGTATCTCATTAAGTTGCGTAACTGTTTTTGATCATCATGCCAGCGACAATGTTATTTTCGATGGGAATATTTTTTATTGGGATATTAAGAGGCTGTAAGAAAAGTTAAGATAACTTTAGCAGACACGCCATCGGCAAATCCAAAAAAGGGGTTGTTTAGATGCTAACAGATAAAGAGCTGAAAATTTATCAACGAGATGGTCTCGTGGTCCCTCACTACCGCCTTGACCATAAAACCGTGCAAACATTGAGACAAGCTTTAGATATATTATTAAAAAATAACCCAGACGCCGACCAAAATATTATGATTTGCCCTCATTTGAAGTCATACGGCCCTCAAGCTATTCAAGGTGATGCCATATGGCTAGACATAGCAAAACGATCCGACATTTTAGATCTAATATCTCAAGTGGCCGGGAACGACATCATTCTTTGGGGTACAACTCTTTTCGGAAAACCAGCTAACAGCGGACAAATAATTCCGTGGCATCAAGATGCTCTCCATTGGCCAATTGAACCCAAAGCAACTACCACCGTTTGGATAGCTATTGACGAATGCACCAAGGAGAATGGCTGCCTTCGTTTTATACCCGGCTCTCATAGATCTCAAATGCCGCATATTGAAACTAGTAACTTAGATGAAGGCAAAAATGCGGCTGTTAAGCTCGTTTTAGATCAAGCAACAGTCTCCGAAAATTGTGCTCGAGATATTTTGCTTGAACCCGGACAGATGGCTATATTTGATACTTGGTTGGTACACGGATCTAAACCCAACCATTCCAAAAATAGAAGGGCTGCCTTTGTACTGAGATACATGCCCGCTAGTTCATATTTTGATCACATAAATGGGGACGAAGTCATTAAAAAAACTGGCGCTGTCACTGATTACAGCAATAGACCTTTGTATTTGTTGAGGGGAAAAAATTCTGGAGGAAATAATCTAGATATTGGTCACAAAAAGTAGGTATAATATAGAGTATTATGTCTATTTATAAATTATATGGCCAACGAATGCTCGCCATTTATCCGTTGAGGATCAAAAATCCCATGATCCGTTCATAAAAAGGATTAATAGAATGTCAGATTTACCCAAATTTGTAGAAATTCATGAAGAAGGCCCACGTGAAGGTTTTCAAATCGAACCAGGTCCGATCTCTACCGTGGACAAAATTAAGCTGATAGATGCCCTTTCTAGAACCGGGTTGAAACACATTCAAGCTTGCTCCTTTGTAAACCCCCGACTAGTACCCGGGTGGGCCGATGCTGAGCAGGTAGTTGAAGGATTTATGGCGCATGAGGATGTGGAGTACACAGGGCTTTATTTTAATGGGAATGGGCTTGATCGAGCGTTGGCCTTTAAAGACAAACTTTCTATCTCTGGTTCCATTTCCTTAACGGCGTCTGAAGGTTTTACAAAAAAGAACTTGAACCGAACCCATGAAGAAAACGTGTCTGCTATGAAACGACATGTAACGTCTCACCTTGAACTTGGAATTCCTGTTAATAGAATTGGTGTGATGGCGGCTTTTGGATGTAATTACGAAGGTGACATAAGCCCCGATACTGTTGTTCAAACACTCAAAGACGGCATGGCGATAGCTAATGAAACAGGTGCCGAAATAACACTTTTCTCCCTGGCCGATACAATGGGTTGGGCTGCGCCGCATCGAATAGAAAAAGTTATAGGTAAAGTAAGAAGCGTTTGGCCCAATATGGGCATTTCACTTCATCTGCACGATACACGAGGATTAGCTATAGCGAATGCCTACGCCGCCTTAAAAATGGGCATCAGTCGTTTTGACTCAACGGTTGGAGGCCTTGGTGGCTGCCCTTTTGCGGGTCAACCAAAGGCTGCTGGGAATATTTGCACCGAAGAACTTGTATTATTGTGCGAAGAACTTGGAATTTCAACTGGCATAGATTTAGACCAATTGATAGAAGTTGGAAGATTAGCTGAGGATATCGTCGGCCATCAATTACCCGGCGAGCTTATACACGCAGGAAGCCTTGATGCGTTTAGGCGTGAACGTCTCCAATAATGCCGTTAAAACATCTAACTGGCGTAAGGGTTTTAGAATTCACCCAAACTGTCATGGGGCCAACTGCGGGATTAATTTTAGCGGAATTAGGAGCCGATGTTATCAAAGTTGAGCCAGCTCCAAACGGAGATAAAACTCGCCGGCTAGGTGGTTTTGGAGCTGGTTTTTTTTCAGGGTTAAATCGTAATAAGCGCGGGCTGGCAATTGATTTGAAGTCCGATGAAGGACGCAAGGTAATTCATAAACTGGTTTTAAATACCGATGTTGTTCTAGAAAATTTTGCTCCCGGGACAATGGAACGACTTGAATGCGGGTTCCATGATCTAAGTCGTATTAATCCACGTTTAATTTATCTCGCGTTAAAGGGGTATCTCGCGGGTCCCTATGAAAATAGGCCTGCTCTGGACGAAGTTGTACAATTTCAATCGGGGTTAGCATGGATGACGGGGCCACCCGGCCAACCCTTGAGGGCTGGGGCTTCGGTGATAGATATCCTTGGCGCGATGTTCGGTGTCATAGGTATACAGGCGGCTCTAAAAGAAAGGGACCAATCGGGTAAAGGACAGAGAGTATCTAGCTCTCTCTTTGAAAGTGCTGTGTTTTTGATGGGGACTCATATGGCAGGTATGGCAGCCACAGGATCTGAAGCACGCCCAATGCCAGCCAGAGGACGAGCTTGGGCAATTTATGACGTATTTGAAACGAAAGATTCAGAGAAACTTTTTATTGGCGTTACGTCAGATCAACAATGGGAACGATTTGTAGAAGAATTTGATTTAACAGAGCTGTCAAATGATCCTCGCTTATCAACAAACCCTAAAAGAGTAGAACAGAGAGAATGGTTACTCCCAGCGGTTAGAAATAGCTTATTAGACTACTCTCGAAGAGAAATCGAAGCTAAATCCGAAAATTGTAAAATATCGTGGGCTCCGGTGGGGCAACCAGGGGATTTATTTAATGACCCTCATCTGCTAGCGACAGGGGGACTTCTTGACGTCTTCGTATCACGTTTCGGGGAGGAAACAGGTCAAACTGTTGGACTGCCTAATTTACCACTCGAGTTTGGAGAAACACGGAATAGGCCCTCCCTGGAACGACAACCACCAAAAGTAGGCGAACACAACGAAGAAATTCTTTTAGAGGCCGGTTTTAATAGAGACGACATACTTAAACTATATTCTAAAAATATCCTTGCAAATGACGCTACTGTTCAAAAATAAAAACAAGGCCTTCTTGGGTTTTTAAGAATAATAAAAGAATTGTGCGAGACCAGTATCAGTGTGGCTCAGCAATAAAAACTGGGATCTTTCTTGACGTTTTATCTTGATATTCCTCATATGGCGGATAAGCTTCCACACTGGCATCCCAAAGTTGTTGGCGTTCAGGATCGCTTTCAACTTCCCTAACCCGCATTTTTTTAACCTTTTCATGGTCGCGAATTTCAACGTCGGGGTGTGAACGCAGATTATAAACCCAAACTGGATTTTTAGGTCTACCACCATACGAACCTATTAAAACGTACCCCTCACCCACCTTCACTTTCATTACTGGGATTTTTCTAATAGCTCCGGTTTTTCCACCCTTATGTGTTATGATGATACATGGCAATCCAGTATCACGAAGGGTTGTTCCTTCTTTTCCTCCGCTACCCTCATAAAGTTCAACCTGCTCTCTTACCCAGTCTAGGGTTGGCGGCAAATACTTTGTCATTCAATCGCCCCTCTCACGTTGAGTGTATAGAAAAGACCACGCACAAACTTTGCAACATCAAAACTATTTTATCAAATTAAAATTAGGGAAACCGCCTAGGCGGTTTTAATCCCATTGATTTTCATCATCAGCAGAAAAAACTTGCTCATCGTAACCATACTTCGAACTATAAAATAAAAGAGCCATTAATAATCCGCCGATAAGTAAACTGCCCAAAGCCCCGAGTATAAGAGCGGCACCCCCGTGAAAACCAATTTCAACGTCTGCTCCACTGAACCAAACTCTACTAGCTCCCCATATAGCTGCGACTAAGATCGCTATTAAAACGCCAAAAATTAATACCAACAACTTCATGACAAACACCTTTAGCTAGTGGCTTGGCTTACTGCTAAACCAATTGCCTTTAATACTAAAATAGACGGCATAGAGTGTTTGTCCAGTGAAACTCTGTGCGAGATTTAAATTGGTTTTTAGGAATTCAATATAAATGGGCTCTCCATGCATTAAGCGCATACCAGCCCTCTAAAATTTGCGCTGAAACTTAATAAATTCTTATGTCATAAGGCATGTCGTTTTTGGAAAGGGAGCCAATAAATGCTTTATGGAACAGAACCAATTCAACAGATGTTAGATAACTGCACCAGTGATTGGCGCAACGATATTTTGCAGGGAGAAAGATTACGCTCTTCAAAAACGTTCAAACAATTTAGAACAACAATAAAATCCGCAAACGGTGTTGTTATCAACTTAAAGCGCCGAGAAGTTAAACGCTTTTCTAAAGTTCCTTTTAACACGCATTTAATAGCCTGTGTTTTGCGTTGAAAGGATTGGATTTCGGCTATTTTAACGATGAAATATAAATACGGTCAAAACCGAAGTCATTTTTTTCGATAAAGTGAAGACAATTCAACTTTAGACCAATTAATTGTTTTGCTAAGTCATTCTCACGGCTTAGAAAGCCAGCTTCTAAATCTGATACTATATTCGGTAAAATACGGAGGTTGTAACACTTACTAGTCGTACCATCCTCTCTAACCAGTATCTTAAATCGCTTACCGACTACTACAGTTTCGGGCGACTTTGCAGCACCCGGCCCTTCGGCTTGACCGCGCGACATACTAGCTAGCTGATAAATATTAATGCGGCCTGGGAGCTCAAAAGGCTCGGGGTGCCCGTGGCTGGATAAGTGTTTATTAAAAATTATCATTTTTCGGAGACGCGGTTGGCTATAGCAACAACTCTTTCCATATGGCGCAATACAGGCTTCTCTATCAACTTTCCGTCAATAACCACTAAACCCGTTTCAGCATCTTTGAAAGCTTTTATAATTTTTTTTGCATTCGCTACAGTTTCTCCGTCTGGAGTGAACACCTCATTGATGCTGCTTATTTGTTTTGGATGTATACAGCCTTTCCCAGAGAACCCTAAATCCCTAACTAATTCTGCTTCGCGGATCATCCCTGATAGATCCTCCAAATCTAAGTATGGAACGTCTATAACGTCTAGATCAGCTCCAGCTGCTGCATGAGCCACTCGGCTTCTAGCATATAAAAGGGGTTCCCAGGCATTTTTGCAGCGTAATTCGGCCGCCATATCTACGCCGCCAAAAAATAATGCGTCTATCCTATTACTCGATTTTGCAATATCGTAAACTGCTTCCAAACCAGCGTTTGTCTCTATTATTACATGGAGCCTCGTTTTGTGTTCTCTCTCTGAAAGCAGTTCATCAACCCATTTAACTTCGTCAGGCGTCTTAACCTTTGGCAGCATGATTGCAGGTGGCGGCGAAGATGTTTCTAGTATTGCGCGGATATCCGCCAAGCCAAATTCATCCCGCACGGAATTGATCCTAACAATTAATTCAGCGCCCTTACCATCAAGAACCGTATTAAATAAGCTGAGCGTTAATTTACGGGCTTCATCTTTATCTTTTGGCGCAATACCGTCTTCTAATTCTATACACACAATATCTGTGCCCGAATTAACTGCTTTGGGAAACATATCCGGACGAAGACCCGGACAGAAAATAAAGCTGCGTCTGGATACAATATTTTTATCAGCCACTGTAAACCACCAAAAAATTATTAATAAGAAACCATCACACTATAATCTATTATCAGTCTATTTCTTTCCACTTACTGTTGTAAACAGAGAGATTATTTTAAAGCAATAAGGCGGTGAAACAAGTGATCTTCTTCAGATTCTAATCTACCAATCAAGACCCTAAGATTATAGTATGAACATAAACAACATATAAGAAATAATAATTAGTAGGTTTTAAATGTCTCATAATAAAAATTCAGAACAAACTTTTGATACCATTGTAGTTGGTTCCGGAATCGCGGGCCTTTCCGCTGCCGTAACAGCGCAACAAAATGGCTCGCACGTTGCAATCGTAGAGAGAGCTCCCCTAGAAGAGAGGGGAGGAAACACTCGTTATACCGAGAGCTTTTGGAGGATGAAGAGCGAGGATGCGGTATCAGACGATTTTGAAGATCGTTTCGCAGAAAATTCGGGAGGATGGCCGGATCTTTCTATACTTGAAGATCTGGTGAGAGATAGAGAAAATCAACCAGCCGTACTTAGATCTTTGGGT
>NZVJ01000111.1 GCA_002701455.1 Rhodospirillaceae bacterium | reverse complement strand
CCCCACTCCGTTGCAATTACCGCGGGAGTCACTTTCTACAATGATTGGATCGACGCCGATAATAACACTTGGCAGCGCGATGTTGAGCAAATTTTCAATGTAAATCTATCCGGCCCAATCAATATTGCTCGTTCTTTCTTGCCAATTATGGAAAAAAACAGGTGGGGAAGAATGGTTTTAGTCGGCTCGATCGCTGGACGAATGGGCGGTCTAACTTCTCAACCGCATTATGCGGCAAGTAAAGGGGGTGTCCACTCTTTGACGAGATGGCTGGCCTCTAAGTATGCGCCTTCCGGCGTGCTTGTGAATGCCGTTGCACCTGGGCCAACCAAAACAAGAATGACAGAGGGCCGGTCGATCGATACGTCTAAACTTCCTTTGAAAAGAATGTTGGATCCAGAAGATATAGCATGGCCAATAGCGTTTTTGCTATCACCTGCCGCAGCTGGAATGGTTGGGGTTGTCTTAGACGTAAACGGGGGCGCTACCTTTTCTTAAAACTCCCATTTCTATTTTTCCATCTTAGTCTATTAAGAGCCCGCTTTTGAAAATTAACTCCAACCTTTTAGATAGTCGATAGAAAATTTAGAAGTTCATCGGCAAACTCCTCTGGTCGTTCCATAGGGATCATGTGCCCGGCATTTTCAAAATCAATTCTTTTCATATTTGGGATCTTAGCAGAAAGTTCTAAGACGTCTTGCTCAACAAAAAAAACACGGTCATGAAACCCTGTCATAACCAAAGTGGGCATGTCTAAATTTTGCCATGGAAAATCCCAGTCAGCTGAAACTGCATTTCGCATTAAATTCAAATGTCCATCTTGATCTTGAGCAGCGGTATATTTATCTCTTGCAAATGCTCCGCTATGCATTTCCGCCAGCTTGTCTGGGTTTATCAACATTGGGGCCATCAAATCTAGTAACAGTTCACGTCCTCCAGTCGCAAAGGCACGTGAAGTACTTTCATTGATCCAGTCCAAGCGGAGTCCGGGTTTTCTAAGGGTATTGATTAATACGAGACCTATTGCCCGAGCGCCGCTTTGTATTGCTTGAGCGGCAAATAAACCACCGATAGACAATCCTACTAATACCGCTTTATGCGGAGTAGTAGCTTGCAACAAGCTCACTAAATCTTCGACTATTAGATCTGGATGCATTTCTTTTATTGGATCAAATGTGCTTTCTACCTGGCCCCTGAAATTATATGATAAAGTTCCAAAACCATGTTTCCGAAGCGTTTCGCCAATATGACCTTCCCACATCTCTGTTTGCCCAATAAGAGCATTAACAAAAACCACTGTTGGCTTGTCCGTAGACGGCAGAGTATGGAGATAAAAAAGAGAGTCATTATCGCCTAAATGAAGAAAACTCATTATACTAATTCCCTAAAAAAAATTAAGAATTTCTAAAAGTTCATTTTAATTTAAGTCGTTTTAGCACGAAAAAAATTTCTTAAACGTTATACTTTACCGTAGAGGCAGTGTACCCAAAAATCGACGACTATTCCTATTAGTAAGTCTGATTTACAAGATATAATCTATTTGTGACTCACTAGAAATTCACCACTGAACANAGANCCGTGTCAAAGNTTCTTTTGCATAAAAACCGAATAAGGNTCCCCTACAGGGTAATCTCCAAAAGCATCACAAATGACGAAACCCTCTCGCTCAAAGAGCGCGATGGCATCAGGTTGTTTGGTTCCGGTTTCAAGTTTCATGGCGACCAGTCCTAAACTTCTTGCTTCACGCTCCAATCTATTCANGATCGCCGTGGCTANCCCATTTCCTCGGGNTTTCGGATGGACAAATATCCGTTTAACCTCTCCGTATCNATCAAATTCCATAAGAGCACCTATTCCCANCAATTCTCCTTCAATCTCAACTCCAAAGAACTTATTTGCACCGTTCGTCAGCGAAATTGGATCTGTAAGATAGTTACTCTCTNNGGGATACAGGGCCATCATCATTTNATCAAGTTCGGCAACCATCGCAATAACGCGTGGATCCGTTGGATTGGCGTCAATAATTTTCACAGAAATAATCCTTTCTGCCCCATTTCTAATAACCGCCTANTTAAATGTGAATTGCTCTTCCATCAACAGCCAATGCTGCTTCCTTAATCGCTTCATTTAGTGTTGGGTGCCCATGGCAGGTTCGCGCGATGTCTTCAGCCGACGCACCATATACCATCGCGGTCGCGCATTCATGTATTAGAGTACCCGCTTCAGGCCCAATAATATGAACGCCAAGTATTTGATCCGAGACGCTGTCAGCAAGTATCTTCACGAAACCGTCAGTATCATCGTTTGCGCGTGCCCTACTATTCGCGGAAAAAGGGAATTTACCCTTGGTATACTCAACTTTTTCATTTTTCAGCTGTTCTTCTGTCTTTCCTACGGAAGCAACTTCGGGGTGAGTATAAATTATGCTTGGGACTAGATTATAATCGACATGTGCGCTGCCGCCGGCAATGAATTCGACTGTCGCAACTCCATCTTCTTCCGCCTTATGCGCNAACATTGGCCCAGGTATACAGTCCCCGATCGCAAAAATATTCGGAACAGAAGTTTCAAAGTTTTCATTAACTGCAATAAAACCATTTTCACCTCTTTTAACTCCCACTTCATCCAGGCCAAGGCTGTCCGTGCACGGTTTTCTTCCCGCTGCTATTAAAACGACGTCGCATTCTATCGTTTCTCGATCTTCGCCATTTATTTGCTCAGCGATAATTTCCAACTTCTTATCTTTAACATTCACTTCGACAACTTTTGTTTCAAGCATGAAAACAATACCTTGTTTTTCAAGATTTTTTTGAAATTGTTTTCCTATTTCANCGTCAACATTTGGAACTATTTTATTAAGAAACTCCACGACCGTTACTTTAGATCCAAGACGTGACCAAACAGAGCCCATTTCAAGACCAATATAACCTCCCCCGATAACAACAAGACGCTTAGGTACNCGATCAAGGTTAAGCGCTCCGGTGGACGAGACAATCTTTTTTTCATCAAAAGCTAAATTAGGCAGACAGATNGGCTCTGACCCGACCGCAATTATTATTTTGTCGGTTTGGAGTTGCGTCGCTTTACCATCAACTGAAGTAACTTCAATTTCTGAAGCAGATTTAATTACTGCTTCACCATGAAACCGCATTACATTATTCTTTTTAAATAAAAACTGGATTCCCTTTGTTAGTTCCGCAACAACTCTATCCTTCTTGGACAGCATTTTTTCCAAATTTATTTTAAGTCCTGATAACTCAATTCCTATTTCGGAGAAATTCTTCGAAGCGTCGATGTATTTTTCAGAGGCCGACAATAACGCTTTAGATGGTATACACCCCACATTAAGGCAAGTACCGCCAAGCGTTTCTCTTTTATCAACGCATGCCACTTTAAGGCCAAGCTGAGCGGCCCTTATAGCCGCCACATAACCTCCTGGGCCCGCGCCTATCACGACAAGATCAAATTTATTGGCCAATTTTAACTCCCAAAATTTACTAGATTTAATGACTGCCTGCTTAAGCCGGCAATGGTCTAATACTCACCAATATTTGCTTTGAAAAGTTGCAGAAAGTAATGCAATCCTGTGGTTCTTTTTTTACAACTCAAGAACTAATCTTCTTGGATCCTCTATTGTCTCTTTAATTTTTACCAGAAAAGTAACAGCCTCCCTCCCATCGACAATACGATGGTCATAGGAAAGCGCAAGATACATCATGGGCCTTATTTCAACAGACCCATTAACGGCAATTGGCCGCTCCTGAATTTTATGGATTCCTAAAATTCCGGATTGCGGAGGGTTCAAAATTGGGGACGACATGAGAGATCCATAAACGCCTCCATTAGAAATAGTGAACGTACCCCCGGACAACTCATCTAAAGTGAGCTTTCCGTCCCTGGCGCGAGCACCAAAATCACTGATTGACCGTTCAATTTCTGCTAGGCCTTTTTTATCTGCGTCCCGAAGAACTGGCACGACAAGTCCTTTAGGCGATCCAACCGCTACGCCAATATCGTAGTAGTTCTTGTATATTATTTCGTCCTCGGCGATTTCTGCATTAACTGCGGGCAAATCCCTTAGAGCATCAACACAGGCTTTAACAAAAAAGGACATAAAGCCTAGGCGCACCTTGTATTTCGCTTCAAATGCTACTTTATAATCATTCCGCATCGAGATTACCGCACTCATATCCGCTTCGTTATAGGTAGTAAGCATTGCAGCCGTATTTTGTGCCTCCTTCAAGCGCCTAGCGACTGCCTGCCGCAGTCGGCTCATCTTTACTCTTTCTTCGCGACGACTAGCTGATTTAGTTTCTTTAACGACGGCTTGCTCCAAATCCTCGTCTTTAGCTTCACCAACATTTTTTAAATCAGCCCTGCTATTCAGCACGGCCAGAACATCACCCTTAACGAGCCTGCCATCTTTTCCGGTGCCGGTAATCTGTTTTGGATCCAAATTATTTTCTTCCACGATTTTTCTAACGGAAGGAGATAAAATAGTTTTCGCGGCAGTATTAACTGAAATGCTATCAGCACTTTCACCGCCGGCAGCTGTTGGCACCAGAGTTTCTTTATCGACAACTGCTTGAGTATTATCGTTTGAATCTTTAATGATGCATAAAATTGCCCCCACATCTACTGTCTCGCCAACCTTAAAATTTGGTCGGTCCAACATACCGGCAACGGGACTATTCACCTCAACAGTAACTTTATCTGTCTCGAGTTCAACAATAGGCTCATCCAGAGCAACCATGTCTCCAGTATTTTTCAACCAACCTGCAACCGTTGCCTCGGTAACAGATTCTCCCAGCGCCGGGACCACTACTTCAGTCGACATTACATTTCCAAACCATTGACATAAACCAATCTATATTTTTGCTACTCAGCAGCCTGTCTTCCTCTAGAAATATTTTTTTTGTGGCTCAATTTAATGTTACTCATAGCTTGATTTAAAACGAGCGTTTGTTCCGCATTGTGAGTCCCAAGGCTGCCGGTTGCGGGAGACGCAGCCTCGGGCCGACCAATATATTGTGCTCTTGCGCTAAATCCATCCAACTCAAGAAGCACCTCTTCCAGTCTACGGTCGACAAAAGACCAAGCCCCCATATTTTCAGGTTCCTCTTGACACCAAACGACTTCCGCTTCTGGAAATCTCGCCAATTCTTCTAACAGCGCCTCTCTTGGAAATGGGTAAAGTTGCTCTAACCTTAAGATAAATATATTTTTAATTTTTCGTTTTGCTCGTTCTTGAAAAAGATCATAGTAAATCTTTCCTGAACATATTATCACCCGCTTTACTGATTTATCCGCGCAAAGAGGCTTTACGTCATGCATTACTCTATGAAAAGTAGTCCCGGGGCCCATAGCAGACAGTGCGGAAACGCAGAGTTTGTGTCTCAAAAGTGATTTTGGTGTCATTACGATCAAGGGCTTTCTGAAATCACGTTGTAATTGCCGTCGCAAAACGTGGAAGTAGTTAGCCGGTGTAGTACAGTTCACCACTTGGAGATTGTCGTCACCGCATAACTGTAAGTAGCGTTCTAATCGCGCGGAAGAATGATCCGGTCCCTGCCCTTCATAACCATGAGGCAACAGCATTACCAATCCTGACATACGCAACCATTTATCTTCTCCAGAACTAATAAACTGATCAACAATAACCTGAGCCCCATTTGCGAAATCTCCAAATTGAGCTTCCCAAAGAATTAGCGCTTTGGGTTCAGCCTGACTGAACCCGTATTCAAAACCCAGAACCGCTGCTTCTGATAATGGACTGTCGATTATTTCAAAGGTTTTTTGATTTTCTCGCAAGTTGTTTAATGGGGTGTAACGCTCTTCACTAACTTGATCTGTCCAGACAGAGTGGCGCTGGGAAAATGTTCCCCGTCCGCTGTCCTGCCCACTTAGCCGAACGCTATTCCCTTGGACAAGAAGACTTCCAAATGCTAGCGCCTCGGCTGTAGCCCAGTCTACGCCCTCACCTAAGCCCAACATCGTTTCCTTTTGTAATAAAATTCGCCTTAACTTTGAGTTGATATTGAATTCATCAGGGATTTTACACAGCGATTCACCAATTTTACGAAGGATCTCTAGGTCAACCCCCGTTTCACCTCTTCTTGGCCCGCCTTGGGCCAGTTTTATACCAGACCAAATTCCATCAAGGGTATCTGCTTTGTTTGGCTTATAATTGATCCCGGCGTCAAACTCCTCTTTCAATCGTTCGTTTTCCTCAGCAACTAGTTGATCACCACCCCCTTTTGAAATGATGCCTTCTTGCTCCAATTGGTCAGCATAGATCTGTCGCGTTGTTGGATGTGTTTTTATTTTTTTATACATCTTCGGTTGCGTAAACATAGGTTCATCGCCTTCATTATGCCCGAACCGTCTATATCCTATTATATCGACAATCACGTCCACGCCGAACTCCTGTCGAAACTCAGTTGCTATTCTTGTAGCGTGAATTACTGCTTCAGGATCGTCTGCATTGACATGAAAAATTGGAGCCATGACCATTTTAGCTACATCAGTTGAATAGGGAGAAGAGCGGGAAAAAGCGGGATCTGTTGTAAAACCAATCTGGTTGTTGATTATAACGTGGATTGTCCCGCCGGTACGGTATCCTCTTAACTGCGAAAAAGCTAAAACTTCCGAAACAATCCCCTGCCCCGCAAAGGCAGCGTCACCATGCAATAGAACCCCTAGAACCTTTTTGCGGGAACTGTCGCTTCTCTGAGCCTGTTTGGCACGAGCTCTTCCAACTACAACTGCGTTTACGACCTCTAGATGCGACGGATTTGCATTTAGAGTTAGGTGTACCATTTTGTCGTCGAACTCTCTATCTGCCGATGATCCCATATGGTATTTCACGTCACCGGATCCCCCGACATCAGCCGGATTGGCTGGATTGCCCAAGAACTCCGAAATAATTGCTCTGAAAGGCTTCTTCATAACGTTGCACAGCACATTAAGGCGGCCACGATGCGCCATGCCAACGACTACTTCTTCTAACCCTAGTTGGCTCCCGCGCTTTAAGATTTGTTCTAAGGCAGGAATAACTGACTCCGCACCATCCAGTCCGAACCTTTTAGTTCCGACATATTTCAGAGCGAGGAATTTTTCAAAACACTCCGCTGCCGTTATCCGTTCCAGTATTGTCCTTTTTCCTAATATGGTGAAATCAGTTTGATTTTGGATCTGCTCTATACGGTTTTGTATCCATGTCTTCTGCTCAGGGTCCTGTATATGCATAAATTCCACCCCGATTGACCCACAATATGTCTTTTCCAAGGCATGCATGATCTGGCGAAGAGACGCCTTTTCAAATCCCAGAGCATTATCGATGAAAATTGGACGGTCCCAGTCTTTAGGTTCAAAACCATAATTGCTAGGATCTAATTCAGCGTGGGGTTCTTGTTCGTTGAGATTGAGAGGGTCTAGTTTAGCTTTTAAATGACCCCGTATTCTGTAAGCCCTAATCATGGCAATAGCTCGGAGTGAGTCCAAAATAGAAAGCCGGATATCACTGTTGTCGCCAACTATCTGTTTATTCTGGGTTTCCTTTCTCCCATCGTCATCTTCTATCCCGATAATCTCTGTTTTAGATACCGCCCAGCTAGCTTGCTTTTCCACCTCAAAATCAATGGATATATCACCGGGCAAATTTGAAAAAAACCGCCTCCATTCAGCATCGACAGAATAATTATCTGCTAAGTACTCGTCGTAGAGCTGCATCAGAAATGAAGCGTTTTGGGGGTTGATCTGGTTTTCCATGTCGGAATTTTTTGTCATACTTCAATTACTATCTTAATTCAAAAGTCTTCCCCCCGAGCATCATTTAATGCCATTACGCCTATTTCTCAACTAAAAAGTACATTAACTTTGATCAAAAAGTTTTTTGCTTTTATGGGCTTTTATTTTGTTTACATCACAAGAATTTTTTTTGTCCTTTAACAATCTGCCTTTTCGCGCAGAATTATTTTCTTTTAATACCGACAGCAAAACACTAAACGCGTGAAAACGTTACATTATTCTAATTTATTGTCGGTGGTGATTGAACTAGCCCCATTATCATATAATAATGTTTTAGAATGTTTTCCGGCATATAGTGGCTTAATGTCACGAAAGAACATCTTCAGCTATTTGAAGTGCATTTAAGGCTGGCGGGAAACCAGAATACGGGCTGGTCTGAGCAATGACTTCAAAAATTTTAAAATCGTTTATATTTAATTCGCCTGACGGCGACAGACCGTTGTTTGCAATGTTTCTTCTAATAATCGGCGTATTTATATTATCTTTCCAGGATTCGCTGATTAAATTCATTTCTCCAGATACTTCTTTTTGGCAAGTCCAGGTAATACGAGCCTCTGGAAACCTGACACTTATTTTATTTTTGGCTTATATATCGGGCGGTCTAAACCTTCTCGCTCCTAAGAACTGGCGGCCAGTTTATTTTCGGGGCTTTATGCAGGCCTTGTGCATGTTTTGCTTTTTTGCCGGTGCACCATTTCTATCAGTCGCTCAAATGGCTGCGGGGCTCTAT
>NZVJ01000110.1 GCA_002701455.1 Rhodospirillaceae bacterium | reverse complement strand
AGCGAAGAATTTTCCCTCAGTTAACCGTATGGGAAAATCTAGATATAGCTCGAAGACCAGCGGTCAATGGAGACGGCTGGGATGAAGAACGTGTCTTCACTCTGTTCCCTGACCTTAAGGATATACAAGGAAGGGCTGGGGGTGTTTTAAGCGGTGGACAACAGCAAATGCTGACCATCGCTCGAAGCTTAATGAATAATCCAAGAATTCTATTACTCGACGAGCCGTCTGAAGGCTTAGCTCCAAAAGTTGTTGAGGACTTAAGGGCACAGGTAAAATTATTGAAAGAGTCTGGCTTGTCTATTGTTCTAGCCGAGCAAAATTTGAACTTTGTTTTATATCTCAGTGACTATTGCCATATATTAGAAAAAGGCGAGATAAAATTTTCGGGAAAACCGCAAGAACTGAGAGCTCAGCCCGAAGTTCTTGAGCAATACTTGACATTGTAAGGCTCCGCAAACTCGGATCAGTCAACAAAACGGCCTCTTTGGAAGAGTGTCTCATAATTTTCTATGATTATCCCTTGCATCAACTCTTCTGCTGAATACAGTTANTTATATCTGTTGCGGGTTCGTAATTTTTTAATAAATGAAGGTGTCAAGTGCCGGGCAATAAATGGAAGATTGGAGTAGATGTTGGGGGNACCTTCACTGATTTTACTCTATTAAATCAAAATACAGGCGCACTGAATTTTTATAAAATTCCATCTACGCCGGAAGACCCGTCTCTAGCTGTCGAGAAAGGTCTTTTAGAACTTACAGAGCTCTACNATGTGGACACATCTGGAATTGATTACTTCGGACATGGCACAACGGTAGCACTGAACATGCTGCTTGAAAGGCGAGCGCCGACAATTGGCTTGCTTACTACCAAGGGTTTTCGTGATGTTATTGAAATTGCCCGCCAAACCCGGCCGCATCTTTACGATTATAGCGTAAAAAGACCTCCTCCGCTTTCAAGGAGAGTGGACAGAAAAGAAATAACTGAACGTATTGCCGCAGATGGGTCGATATTAACCTCTATAAATATGGAGGAAGTTCAACTTGCGGTANGTCAATTTAAAAANNGGAATNTAAAAGCTGTAGCTATTTGTTTTTTACATGCTTATTTACGNCCGGATCATGAAATTTTAGCCAGCGAGGTGGTGCGACGATTGATGCCAGATGCATTTCTCAGTCTTTCAAGTGAGGTTCTCCCCGAATTTAGAGAATATGAGAGGGCATCTACCACGACGGTAAATGCTTACGTTGGCCCCAAAATGCAAGAATATCTTAACCGCCTTGAAAAAAGGCTTATTCAAAATAACGTTAAAACTTCACCGCATATCATCCACTCTAATGGGGGGATGTTAACCGTGAANACNGCTGCGAAGCTACCAGTCCGNACTTGCCTTTCTGGGCCTGCGGCTGGCGTGGTAGGAGCNGCTTCCATTTCTTCATCTGCTGGTTATCCAAATATTTTGGCTTTCGACGTAGGAGGCACNAGTACCGATGTCTCATTAGTACTTGATGGTCAACCATTGTTCACGTCTGAACGAACTGTGGCGGGATATCCGGTGAAGTCACCAGCGATTGATGTAACAGCGATAGGCGCAGGNGGTGGCAGTATTGCGTGGATAGATGATGGCGGNGCATTAAAAGTAGGACCGCATAGTGCCGGGGCGTCTCCAGGACCTGTTGCTTACGGACTAGGAGGCAAAAATATTACACTGACNGATGCAAATCTAATTTTAGGCCGNCTCAATCCCAACNCGCCACTTGCAGGNAATATCTCTTTGGATGTGGAAACCGCCTATATTGAAATGGAAAACCAGATTGCTAATCCGCTAAACATNAGTGTGGAAGCTGCAGCNACCGGTATAATTAAGGTAGCTTCCTCAGGAATNGCAAGGGCTATACGCGGGGTGGCNTCGGCTAAGGGNAATAGCCCATCAGAATTCACCCTTTTTGCCTATGGCGGTGCTGGCCCTTTATGCGCAGCAGATGTAAATGAGGAAGTTGGTTGTCCAAAGATTATAATACCTCCGGCACCTGGTACTTTATGCGCAAGGGGGATTCTTTTATCTGATTTATCCTTCGATTTTGTCAGAAGCTTGCTTGTTTTCGCAGACAAAAGAGCATGGGAGACTGTAATAAATAACTTTGANGCGCTNAAAGAACAGGCNCGCCAATTTCTTATCAACGACGGAGTTATTTTGAAGGCTCGGTCGTTCAAATATTATTTAGAGGCTCGCTATAAGGGCCAGAGCTACGAATTACGCATTCAGCTGCCGGACCGCATAAACTCCAAATACTTGGCTAAATTTATTGATGCCTTTCATATGGAGCATAAAAAGGAGTTCGGTTATGAACTNTTGAAAAGACCTATAGAAATTGTCAATTGCAGACTAGAAGCCGTTGGAAAAACGTCTAAGCCGATTACAGAAAAGCCATCACAAAACAAAACTCGACCAACGGTAAAGGAAACGCGAAAAGTTTATTTTGGAAGTGCCTTTGGNTGGAGAGATACACCAGTATANGGGAGAAGNTGCATTTCATACCGGGCAAAAATNAAAGGGCCGGCCATTATCGAGGAAATGAGTTCCACAACAATTCTGCCACCCAACTATGAAGCTAAGACGGATAACGGAGCCAACCTCATTTTGATGGAAGTTCCATGATGGATTTTGATATCGAACGCAATATTGATGCGGTTGAAGTAGAAGTTTTTAGCAATCGCATATTGGCTATTATTGAGGAAATGGGCGCTAAGCTGGTTAGGTCCTCTTTTTCTCCAAATATTAAAGAACGTCAAGATTGCTCAGTTGCACTTTTTGATCGAAACGGCAGAGCTATCGCACAAGCCGCNCATATTCCAATACACTTGGGGTCTTTAAAGGGNGGAGTNGACGCAGTGCTGCGAGATTTTAGTTTTGAAAACATTTTGGTTGGAGATGCCTTTATGTGCAACGATGCTTATCTGGCAGGTGGAACCCATTTGCCAGATATTTCCATTATCACACCCGTNTTTCATTCAAATGAATTAAGGTTTTTCGTTGCGTGTGTTGGCCACCATTCTGATGTTGGCGGAGCGGTTCCGGGATCTATTAGCCCGAGTGCCAACACGATCTTTGAAGAAGGCATACGCATCCCCCCAATTAAAATTGTACGCCAGGGCATTCTGCAGGAAGATATTATTCGTTTGGTTATAAATAATACCAGAGAACCAGAAGATAGAAGTTTAGACTTAAAAGTGCAGATCGCAACGAATGAGTTCGGCGTGAGCCAGACATACAATTTAATTGAAAAAATGGGATTGAAATCTGTGGAATTAGCTGTTGAGGATTTGCTGATCTACACATCTCGCCGTCTNAAGAAGCGTCTATTAGCGCTCAAGGACGGAAGTAGTTCATTTACCACGTGGATGGATGATGATGGACTAGAGGGTGAGAAACTTCCTTTGAAAGCCAAGGTGGAGATAGAAAACGGTCAGCTGATACTAGATTTTGATGGATCTGGTCCGCAGTCGCGAGGGGCATTCAATGTTATGACAACTGGCGTTATTGCAACTGTAGCTTATGCTGTTAAGGCGCTGCTAGACCCTGACTTGCCGGCTAATGACGGACTATATTCTGTTATAAAACTCAATATGCCGAGGGGCTCCATTGTGAATCCAATTTATCCTGCCGCCGTTGGAGCGAGAACGACCACTTGCCAAAAGCTCGCAGGAGCAATTTTTGGGGCGTTTGCCNAGCTGCTGGAAAGAGAACAGATTATGGCTTCCAGCCACGATGTACTAGCTGGGATGGTGTTTTCTGGTTTGTCCAAAAGGGGACAAGGCAGTTATGTTTATTTGGAAACTATAGCGGGGGGTAATGGCGCACTTTCTAAAATGGACGGTATGGACGGAGCTCACTGCCATATTACAAATTCCCTTAACATGCCAATTGAGGCGGTCGAGCATGAGTACCCGCTGATTGTTGAGGAATATTGTTTAATAAACGGATCCTGCGGAAGTGGGAAACATAGAGGCGGAATGGGAGTTGCTCGCGAGGTAAGAACCCTATCTGATCATACTACTTTTTCAGGACGCGCAGATAGTTTTATCACTGCTGCTGAAGGGTATGGCGGTGGGCTGGCTGGCAGCCATTGCCGTATTATTCGGAATTATGGTTCCCAAACTGAAGAAGTTATGGCCCCAAAGCAAAAACTAATTTCTTTAGCNGNNGGAGAACGTATAAGAATGGAGACTCCCGGCGGAGGTGGTCTTGGAAATCCTGCCGAGCGCAGCGCAGACGACTTAGCTATGGACCTTGAAGATGAACGGATTTCTTTAAGTCGGGCTCGGCAAGATTATGGCGATGATTTAGTAGAAAAGGCGCTCGGAGTTTTAAGCAAACCTATCCCAAAGAAAGAATTTTAATCGAGGTATCTTGGAAGCTTGTCTAAAAAGACCTCTACGTCGGCGGCTGTGGTGAAAACGTGTGCAGATATCCTAACGCGATCATTATCACCCCAGATCAATATTCCATCTGCTTCAGCTTTTTTAACGATAGATTCGGGATCTTTGAAGGCGAATGCAACGTTACCAGCTATTTCATAAGGGTTCTGAGGCGTAATTATTTCTAAATGAGTTGTTTTTAGACCGTCCAGAACTTTCTTGCACATTTCACGAGCATGATCGGAAATTTGGTCTAGTCCAAAATTGTTTAGATAATCTAGCGATTCATCAAGTAGATAAGCTCCTAAATGGCCTGCATTTCCGTACTCAACCCTCTTCGCACCAGGTTTTAGAAAAAATTCATCTCTTTTATCTCCAGCAGTTGCGGAAGACCATCCAACACCGAACGGTATAAAGTCTCGAGTTCTTGACTGGTTCCATGCAAAGATTCCTTCATGAATTCCTAGCGCAAATTTATAACAAGAGCTTACTGTNAAGTCAGCTAAATGACCCTGAACCGGAACAATACCAAGCGCATGGCTTGCATCTAAAATCAAAGCCACTTTCGATGACTTTAAATGCTCAGACAAGTTGCTTATGTCAATAAATTGGCCAGTGGTTGCATTCACCTGGCTAATATATAGGACGCGTGTTTTATCGTCGCATGCGTTTTTCAAATCATCTGTGTCTATATACCAGCCAGTTTTTGGAACCATCCGTACCTCCACGCCAAGCCTCTTTAGATTCCCTAAAGCATAGCGGCCGGATGTGTAATCTAATTCGGAGATGACGACGTTGTCACCTTCATGCCAATCGATACTGGAAAGAACCTTTACAATCCCCTCAGAAGCATTTCCTATTAAGCCAATATCTCCAACGTTAAGATTAAAAAAACCAGCTGCTTTATTTCGTACTCCCTCTACCAGTTCCCAATGGCGCGCATAACCGGACATGCCGGCAGCCTTATCTTGCGCGAATTTCTCGAACGCATCTCTGTGACGTGCTAAAAGCGGGGGTTCGCCGCCGGTGGCTAGATGAATAATGTTTTCAATTCCTATAAAATCGCTTCTCGCTGCCGGAAGATATTGTTGTCCCATTTTTCAATCCAAATAGTGTCAGAGTTAGAACCAAGATTGTTTATCTACAATATTTCGAAGAGGTTTGTTTTTAGCAAAACGATTACAATTATCTAGAAGAATATCTAATCTTCTATCGTCCAAATATGGTCCATAGCCAGCTGTATGCGGTGTTATCAGAATATTTGGCGCGGTCCACAAGGGATGATCCTTTGGTAATGGCTCTATCTCAAAAACATCAAGTGCAGCGCCGGCTATTTGCCCCTTTTCCAAAGCTTTCACAAGATCATCTAAACGTACTGTCATACCCCTTCCAATATTAATCAGGAAGCCTGTTTTTTTCATCAGACCTAGTCGTTTTTCATCGATCAGCCCCTCGGTCTGTGGGGTATGAGGAATNGTCAGAATTACAAAATCATATTTAGGTAAAAGATTATCTAGCTGATCTGGCGTAAATAATTCGTCGAGCCCTTCGGTTAAACTGGTTCGTCGAGGATCAATTCCCGCAACATGCATNCCAAATGCCTTACAGAGTCTGGCGGCTTCGCAACCAATGCCTCCCACTCCGACAATTAATGCCGAAGCTTCTGGAAGATGGACCACACCGGTGTTTAATGGTCGGGGTTTATATTGTTGATGTATCTGTTGAGGAAGGTAATAGTGCAACCCTCTNGAGAAGGCTAACACAAATGCCATAATATGCGCGCCGATNTGNTCATTAAAAATTTCTCTAAAGTTAGTGACTACGACTGGATGTTCAATTAGCTCTTCGTAGTAAAAGCCAGCTGGCGGTGCAATTTGTGGGGCCTGAAGCCATTTTAAGCAACCAGCGTTTGCAAGAACTTCTTTTGGCAGAAAACCAAATGCTGCGTCGGCATCCTGTATCATTTCCACGGCTTCGGGTAGACTTTTAGGTTGAAGCAACGAGATATTTGGATTTTGCTCTTGCACCTTCGCGCCCCATTCGAGATAAACGGGCGATTGTGGTGGCAGCATGANTAATTTGAAGGTCTTTTTTTNTGCCAATTTCATCTCGCTTTCATTTTTTTTAGAGTCNTATNTAACCGGTTATANCNGNTTANTGCCCGCTCGTTTAATTAATTGCGTTAGGAATATTACCAGCTGAAAGTCTGTTGTTAGTTCTTATACATAATATAACGCGATACAACGCGTTAAGCGTGCCAAAATGAGTCCGACTTGCTTAATATGCTAGTCTTCTGTCCAGTGCTTTTACGACGTTAAAGTTAACAAATTTAGAGGTGAAAGATGCTCGAAAAAAAACTCGCTGAGAAATTTAAAAAAATATCGACTGCAACACTTACCATGCAGTTGTTAAAGCGTGGGATAAAGTCTATTTGGATGTATGGACCAAAACCGCTTGGCCAATATCAAGAAAGGATAGCGGGTCCAGCTTATACTTTGCGTTTCATCCCCGGACGAGAAGACTTGAATGGCCCTGATATTCTAAAGCGCACCGATTTGGCACAGCGCAGAGCGATCGAGGAATGCCCGCCAGGATATGTTTTAGTTGTTGATGCACTTGGCCGAGAAGATGGCGCGGCTATTGGTGATATTCTTGCCACCAGACTTCAGGTAAGGGGTGTAGCTGGTTTAGTCAGCGATGCGAATGTGCGGGATGCAGATGGTGTAATTGGTTCCGGTTTGCCAGTTTGGTGTCCGGGGGCGGCTGCCCCTGCTTCTGTTGCCAATCTGTCTGATGGCGAATTAGATGTGCCAATAGGTTGCGGCGGGGTTGCTGTGATTCCTGGTGACTGGATCATAGCTGATAATGATGGTGTTGTTGTGGTGCCAAAGAATATTGCCGAGGAGGTCGCTCGTGATGGACTAGAACAGGAGACACACGAAGTATTTATTTTAGAGCAGGTAAAAAACGGCGCAAAAATTCCGGGTCATTATCCGCCAAACGAGGAAAATATATCTAAATATAAAGAATGGCGTAGTAAAAGAAATTTATCGTGAGAGATAACAATACAAACATGCACAGAATCGAAACGCCTAGGCTTATTCTAAGGAATTGGAGGAAAGAGGATATAGAGCCGTTTTCTCTGTTAAACGGGGACCCTCGGGTATGCGAATTTCTTCCTAACGTCATAACGCGGAAGGAAACATTGGCATCAGTAGAAAAAATACAGTCACATTTCAAAGAATTTGGTTTCGGTCTTTTTGCTGCAGAACTTCGTAGTACAAAAAAGTTTATAGGTTTTGTTGGATTAAAATACTTTAGTTTCCATGCGCCTTTTACCCCCAATATCGAATTAGCTTGGCGGCTTTCTTGGGAGCATTGGGGAAAAGGCCTCGCGACTGAAGCTGCTCTCAAAGTTACGCAATATGGTTTCGAAACCCTTAAATTACCTGAGATTCTTGCAATTACCGCTAAAAATAACAAGAGATCTTGGAGGGTAATGGAGAAGCTCGGAATGCTAAGTAATCCGGAGGAAAATTTTCTACACCCTCAACTAGATCATCTACATCCTCTTTCGGAGCATGTGCTATATCGGATTTGGCGGTAATGTGTCGTAAATTATAGTTTTAGAACGGGTTTTATGAACGGAATGAAACCCGCCGGTGTTATTAAACGGAGTGAAAAAATAAGGGTAAGTATGGATATTAACAAAATAAAAGCGGGTGTTCTTGAAGTTGCGTATCTAGAATATGGCTCACCTGATGGTTGGCCTTGCATATTAATGCATGGATTTCCTTATGATGTTCATGCCTATACGAAATCGGCTATAGTTCTTCAAGCCCAGGGAGCCAGAGTAATTATCCCTTATATGAGAGGATATGGGCCTACAAGATTCTTATCAACTAACGTTATGAGGTCTGGAGAGCAGGCGGCTTTTGGTGCAGACTTATTAACTTTCATGGATGCTTTGAACATCCAATGCGCGGTTTTAGGCGGTTATGACTGGGGCGGCAGGGCGGCTTGTATAGTTTCAGCTCTTAGGCCTGACCGGGTCATAGCATTAGTATCCGGTAATTCATACAACATACAGAATATATCAAGATCAGATGAGCCTGCCGATCCAAAATCGGAAGCGGCATACTGGTACCAATATTACTTTCATAGTGAAAGAGGACGTAAAGGCCTTGAAAAAAATCGTCGTGCCGTAGCAAATTTATTATGGTCTATGTGGTCTCCAGACTGGAACTTCACATTAGAAGAATTTGAACAAACGGCTAAGTCTTTTGATAACCCGGATTTTGTTGAAGTGGTGATACATTCATATCGCCATCGATATGGCTTAGTGGCTGGAGACCCTCAATTTTCTGATATCGAACAGAAGTTAGCGCTGCAACCAAAAATTTCGGTTCCTGCTATCTGCATCGATGGAACTAGTGACGGGGTGAGTGGATCGACGCAAAGTCATTCGACAAAATTTTGCGGACCCTACGAATACAGGCAGTTTGAGACTGCCGGGCATAATCTTCCGCAGGAAAAACCAAACGACTGGGCGAAAGCAATAATTGATGCTAAGCACCTTGCTGACAATCGTTGAAATAACATGCTTGTTATTTTCTAAATCGTAGAGACTAAGTCATTCGAAATTTGGGAGACGAAATTGATACTTGGGACATATAAAAATTTTGAAGAATATTTAAAAGCTGTTCGAGAGTTGTCACAAACCCTACTAATTTCTTCGGAAAATCGCCTCTCCCTTGAAGATGGTATCCCGGAAGATCTGGTTAATGCTCTTAGAGATATCGGATTATTTGGTATTTCTATCCCCGCCGAATATGGGGGACTAGGTCTTTCGATGGAAGAGCAGGTAAGATTAACCTTCGAGTTTTGTCAGGCATCTTGTGTATACAGGTCGAGATTTTCGACGACCATAGGCCTTACATCCCAAGCTATATTAGATTTTGCATCTGAGGGACAGAAAGAGAAGTATTTACCTAATATGGCAAAAGGTTTATGCACTGGAGCCTTTGCTCTGACTGAAGTAGAATCAGGGTCTGATGCGGGCTCCCTAAAAACGAGTGCCAAAAGGCATGGTAACGATGGATGGATTATCAGCGGAGAGAAGCGTTATATCACTAATGCTCCGCAAGCAGATGTCTTTTTAGTTATGGCCAGAACAGATCCGACTTCGACCGGCTCTGATGGTATTTCTGCATTCCTGGTAGATGCTGGAACAGTTGGAATAAAGATTGGTGATCCTCCAAGGATGTTAGGAAATGAGGGCAGCCATGCATGCTATGTATGGTTTGAAAATTGTGAAGTTCCTGCCGATTCCTTAGTTGGAGGGCAAGAGGGCAGAGGGCTGAAAGCTGCACTTAGAGGAATTAATCACGCTCGTTTACATGTGGCGGCTACTTGTGTTGGACAAGCAATTAGGCTTATAGCGGAGATGACTGAATACGCATCTCAACGTGAGCAGTTTGGAAAACCAATTGGTGAATTTGGGCAAATTGCAGCAATGCTTGCAGATAGTCAGGCTGAAATGGCCGCCGGACGATCCTTATGCTTGGACTGCGCCAGGCAATTTGATGCTGGCGATAATATACCATTCATAGACATTGCTTCTGCAAAACTATTTTGTTCTGAAATGGTCTCACGTGTTGCAGACAGAGCTGTGCAAGTGATGGGTGGTTTGGGGTACATGGAAGATTTGTCTAACGTACCGAGACTATTTCGAGACGTCCGGCTTTTCAGAATCTTTGAAGGTGCAAGTCAGGTGCAGCAAGGGAACATAGCTCGATCGATGATGAGAGGTTATTAAACTTTGTTTTGTTTAAAAAATAAAAGCAATGGCAAAATGTTTCCTGATTCGATCGCGCAGGAATATATTGAGTTTAATTCAAAAATAAAAACGGCAAAGAGTTAGAGGTGCTATTGAGGGAATTTTTTTTTTCAAATATAACTTTTAAAGAANCTTGAGTGCTTTAAGAGAAAACGGGAGAGAATTATTATGACAAGAACTGCACAAGCGGAAAAAATGACTTTTGGCCCTGGTTTCGTTGCCGCATTAGATCAAAGCGGCGGTTCTACTCCCAAAGCCCTAAGTTTGTACGGCATAGATGAAAATGCCTATAACAGTGACGATGAAATGTTTAACTTAATTCACCAAATGAGGTGCAGGATTATGCAGTCGCCAGCATTCAATGGAGATAAAGTAATCGGCGCTATCCTTTTTGAAAACACAATGGATCGGGAAGTNGCGGGNAAGNGGGCAGCTGACTTTTTATGGGGTGAGCGCGGCGTNGTTCCNTTTTTGAAGGTTGATAAGGGTTTGGCGGACGAGAGCAATGGCGTTCAATTGATGAAACCGATGCCGGAACTTACGGNTTTGCTTGAAAGAGCAAAGGCGGCTGGTATCTTTGGTACAAAAATGCGCTCTGTAATAAACGGGGCGGATAATAAAGGTATCGAAGAAAATGTAACGCAGCAATTTGAGATAGGCAGAATTATCCTTAAACATGATTTAACGCCAATCATTGAACCGGAAATAAATATTAAAATTGAAGACAAAGCTGAAGCAGAAGAAATACTTCTAGAGAATTTGATAAAACAATTGGATGCATTGCCAGACGGTGAGAGAGTGATGTTAAAGCTTACTCTCCCAGAAGAGGCAAACCTGTATTCTCCAGCTATTAAACACTCGAATGTTATGCGTGTCGTTGCATTGTCGGGAGGATACACGAGGGAAGAGTCTAATATCAGACTTCAAGCAAATCACGGAATGACGGCTAGTTTTTCTAGAGCTCTCACGGAAGGGCTGTCTGCGCAACAGAGTGATCAGGATTTTAACGAAATGCTGAGCCAAACCATTTCAGCAATATATGCCGCTTCCGTAAGTTAATANCCGTAGGACTTTTTTTTCANACTTAGTAATGATAACGTATTGTAATTAAAGGCGAGTGGGGAGGGTAAAATGGCCGACGCTACTTCATCAGAACGTAACACGCGCGGCGAGTGGAGGCCGGCTAATCCAATCGCCCTAGCACCAATAAATAATTGGCCTATTAGGCTGCCCGCAGTTACTAAATGGTTGTTTGGATTTCCCGGGTTTCTATGGCCCTACAACGCGTTATGGCTAGGCGTGACCNTCTTAACTTGGACCTATTTAACGCCGGAACTTGCTACCATGGCGACGTTTGAGTTTGGTTGGGTTGGACTGATATTAGCGCGCAATATATTCCTGATAACACTTTTATTTGGTGGACTTCACTTATACTTTTATGTCTACAAGGGACAAGGTGACGCGCATCGTTTTACAACGCGGCCGTTTGCAACTGACAGCCGGAGGTTCCTTTTTAAAAATCAAGTTCGGGACAACATGGCTAGGACATTGATGTCTGCGGTTCCGATAATCACCGGTTATGAAGTCATAACCTACTGGGCTTTTGCAAATGGATACCTAGGATTTATTGATTTTGGGTCATCCCAAATAGCATTCTGGGGCTGGTTTGCTTTCCTAATTATACTGGCGCCTGTTATACACGCTGTTCACTTCTATCTTGGGCATCGGTTGTTGCATGCAAAGTTTCTTTATAAAAGGGTCCACGCACTCCACCATCGAAATATTGAGGTCGGGCCTTGGTCGGGACTAGCGATGCATCCAGTCGAACATTTGATTTACCTGTCTACTCTTACGGTACAATGGGTCATTGCGGCGCACCCTTTGAATGCTCTGTTTCAGTTACAGCTGGCTGCTTTTTATCCAGCTTTGTCCCATAGTGGTTTTGATAAATTAATGATAGGTAAGAAACTTGGGATTGATGGGGGTAATCACTTTCATTATCTGCATCACAAATACTTTGAATGTAATTACGGTGGGAGTCTGGCTCCGTTGGATAAGTGGTTTGGGACGTTTCATGATGGATCCGAGGAGGCTGATATCGCCATGCGTGATCGTATCAAGGCCCGGCGCAACTTTCTTAAATAAGGGCCGATGTGTAATTATTTCATAACCCAACAAGATCTGAAAAAAAGATAGTAAGTTTGTTACGGTAATTCCTTACTTCAGCAACATGTTGCCCATTGAAGATTTGTTCGTATATCTGCGGTGACAAGTATTTCTCGAGTTTGGCTGACAGTTCCGCGAGCTGCTGTGATTTTGAAAGCGCATCAGTCTTAGCGATATCTGCGATCGATTTGTGCCGCTGAGAGTGACTTACGCAACTTAGCTTCTAGTCTTAGTTTTGTGAGCTCCTTTTTTAAAGCTAGGAACTCATCTTTCTCAGGAACAGCGTCCATGAACGTTAGCCAACTAAAGTTTTCCATCATTAGCCTAAATTCAAAATATAGAATTGAAAAAGTTTGATTTATGGTTTGGAGTTACAAGGCCTTTTCAGCACCGCATCTTGATGTCTACGGTTGTTGAAAATATTATCCCAAAGCTGATACGATTCAATGGAGGAGCAGGAAGAATGATCAAAACTGGTCAAAGTAAAAAAGAACTCAAGTCGGAATTTATAAAAAATCGGGGCTATTGGAGCGAGTTTTGGGAAGATGTTTTGGAATTGGATGAGAATTTTTTCGCTGCGTATTCGAAATTCTCATCTATTCCAGCCAAAACTAATGCTTTGTCGCCAAAAATTAGGGAATTCATTTATATAGCTATTGATGCATCTACAACCCATTTGTATTTGCCTGGATTAAAACTTCATATGGAAAATGCGTTGTCTCTGGGGGCGACTAGGG
>NZVJ01000109.1 GCA_002701455.1 Rhodospirillaceae bacterium | reverse complement strand
GTAGGGTCTGATTGCAATTTCATTTTTTTATTTAATCTATTAATAAAGACGCTGGCAACAAGGCGTCTTTCGCTAGCTAGTCCTGTCTCTTTCTCTATAATAGAGGCAAGAATTATAGCCTCTTCTATCGACTTGAGCGGTAAATTTAAATGCCGTCGCTCCCACTCTTTTTGAACAAACGCTGCCATTTCTTGTTGCATTCTTATGACGATGCTTTCGCGCGTATCACCAAAAATATATTTGTAAGTTTCAGGCAAAAGAGTGCCTTCCAGAGGACGATGTGATATTTTCCCTACAAGACCGTCTATAAGGTTTAACTTTTTAACGATTTGCAGAGAAGTTAAACCTTCAGGTATCGTAATTTTCCTTAGAACAATATCGCCCTTGAAAAGTAGTTCCAGGACGTCATCTTGACTTGAATGCGCCTTAATAAAATATTCTCCAGCATGAAGGGTTTTAGACTTGCCAGATAACTTGGCCGCTAACTTAAAAATTAACGGTTGATCTAGGATGCCTTTTTCAGTCAAAATTTCCGTTATTTCCGATAACCCAACACCCACTGGAATAATAATCGTACTATCAGACTTCATAGGACCTGATGAAAAATGCACGTCCCAAGACCATATGAAAAACCCAGACGCAACAAGAGTGAGCAAACCAAGCCCGGAGAATGACAGCCTCACGGTTTAAAGTTTCCCGAAGCTATATTTTCTTGAACACCAACGAAGCATTTGTACCACCAAATCCAAAGGAGTTAGATAGAACAGCGTTAGTTTTCTTTTCTTGCGCCACATGAGGAACTAAATTGACTTTCTCACAACCTTCAGACGGGTTATCCAAATTTAAAGTAGGCGGGATTATATTATCGCGCATAGATAAAATTGAAAAAATGGCTTCAACACTTCCGGCGGCCCCGAGGAGGTGACCTATAGAAGATTTTGTTGATGACATAGATACTTGGCTTATTTCAGGCCCGAATAATCGTTGCACAGCATTCAATTCTATCATATCTCCCAGTGGGGTCGAGGTGCCATGAGCGTTTATATAGTCGATTTCCCCACAGGTCAGCTTAGATCGTTGCAGAGCATTTTTCATAGCTCTGTAGGCGCCGTCACCATCTTCTGCTGGAGCCGTTATATGGTGAGCATCTCCAGACAGTCCATACCCCACTAACTCTCCATAAATTTTCGCACCACGTCTTTTCGCATGTTCTAACTCCTCTACGACAACGATTCCTGCCCCTTCCCCCATAACAAAACCATCTCGGTCTTTATCCCACGGCCGAGAAGCACCGGCTGGCCTATCATTAAAGTTTGTGGACAACGCCCTAGCCGCTGCAAATCCAGCAACACCGAGCCGATTCACGGCCGCCTCAGCACCTCCAGCGACCATAACGTCCGCATCACCCAACATGATCAGTCGAGCAGCATCCCCGATCGCGTGTGCACCAGTTGAACAAGCTGTCACTACCGAGTGGTTCGGCCCCTTGAAGCCATATTTTATTGAGACATGACCAGAAACAAGGTTAATTAGAGCAGCAGGTATAAAAAACGGAGATATTCTGCGCGGACCAGCCTCCTTTAATTTTATACTATTATCATAAATCTGTTGCAAACCGCCAATTCCCGACCCAATTATGACGCCGGTTTTTATTCGATCTTCGTCACTCTCAGGAAGCCATCCGGAATCAGNNACCGCTTGNGAAGCGGCTACNAGGCCCAAAAGNATGAANCNGTCNATTTTTCGNTGNTCTTTAGGTTCTAACCATTCNTCGGGTCTAAACGCTCCCTCNACACNGTCGAGTTCNTTNATTGTNCCCGCTATTTTCGCAGGCAAGTCATNNACATCAAAACTTTCTATTGGTTTTATACCAGAATCGCCTCGCAGCAGTTTGGTCCAGGACGCTTCTGCGTTAGCTCCAAGCGGAGTGACTAACCCTATTCCGGTGATAACTACACGTCTCAAAGTTCGCACCTACGACTAAATCATTTAAGCAAGAGCAGCTTCTATGNCATCTTCCAGAATTAGGAAGCTTCTTCGATAAATGCTATTGCGTCTTTTACTGTCACAATTTTTTCGGCGGCATCATCCGGGATCTCAACGCCAAATTCCTCTTCGAATGCCATTACTAGCTCAACGTTATCAAGACTATCGGCTCCTAGATCATCTATAAAACTAGCGGTATCTGAAACTTTATCTGCCTCGACACCTAGGTGTTCAACAACTATGGCCTTCACTTTTTCGGCAACGTCACTCATTACAAATTTCCTCGGTTTACCAATTGAAAGAAAAATCAGAATTAAAATATCTGACTTTATTTTATAAATTCCACAGAAAGATTTCCACCTCTCTTGCGCAAAAAACATTATTTGCCCGGGGGAATAACATATTTACTCCAAATATTCCAGCTCCTAAATCGTTTATCACGATTTTAGTAAAGGCAGATGGTTTCGTGAG
The DNA here is from genome assembly GCA_002701455.1 of Rhodospirillaceae bacterium. Taxonomy (GTDB): domain Bacteria; phylum Pseudomonadota; class Alphaproteobacteria; order Thalassobaculales; family Thalassobaculaceae. The sequence continues at coordinate 18,176 of NZVJ01000109.1, read as the reverse complement.
CGCTAAGGCATCGCCATACCACCATTTACGTGTAACGTAGTACCTGTGACATAACCTGCCTCGGATGAGGCTAAATATATAACTGCGGCGGCCACATCCTCAGCTTCTCCCAAACGCCCGATCGGAACGGAAGTTTGCAACTTAGAAACTTGTTCCTCAGACAAGCCGTCCGTCATTGGGGTCTTGATGAAACCCGGCGCTATATTGTTTACCGTTATCCCCCGACTAGCCACTTCGTGGGCTAAAGCTTTTGAAAAACCTATCATTCCCGCTTTTGCCGCTGCATAATTCGTCTGACCAGCGTTACCAGTTATTCCCACAACAGATGAAACACCAATTATCCTTCCCCACTTCCGCTTCATCATACCACGCAAAATTTTTCTGGTTAGATGAAACCCGGCGACTAAGTTTAAATTAATTACATCCATTAGATCTTGGTCACTCAACCTCACAAGCAAATTATCGCGTGTAATTCCCGCATTGTTAATAAGTATATCGATACCGTTATCGCTCATCCTCTCAGCTTCTTCAGCTAAATCATTGATGCCATTGGTTTCATTCAAGTCGCCCTTCAACACAAGGGCTCTATTTCCTAATTTAGCAGCTAGGCTTTCGAGCTCGACCAATCTCGTACCATTGAGGATTAATTCCGCACCTTGAGCGTGGAGCGCCTTCGCTATAGCAGAACCGATTCCCCCAGAAGCACCAGTCAAAAGAGCTGACTTCCCCTTCAAATTAAAAATCATCTTTTCATCCAATCATCTCAAATTTTTTAAAAACTCTTCGATAGTATCCGGGTCTTCAATAGAAATAGATTTCAGGTCCTTGTCTATTCTTTTGTTCAGCCCACTCAATACTTGACCAGCTCCAATTTCCACCATGGATTTAATTCCGTTATTAGCCATCCATTTTATTGATTCTTGCCATCGCACCATACTAGTAACTTGCAGCACTAGCGAACGACGAATTTCGTCTGGCTCACCTTTTATTTTGTGAGCCGATATATTGGTGACGATGGGCAATTTAGGGTTATTAATTTTAATAGAGCTTAATGATTCCAACATTTTCTCCGCAGCTGGCTTCATTAAACTACAATGAAAAGGCGCACTTACTGGTAATAATATTGCACGCCTTACTCCTTTAGTTTTTGCTATTTCTATTGCTTGCTTTACCGTTTCCAACTCACCGCTGAGCACAATCTGACCCGGTGCATTATCATTTGCAATGTCACAAACACCATGNGACGAAGCCAAAGTAGCTATTTCTTTGGCTAAGTCCAATTCTGCACCTAAAAGAGCAGCCATACCACCAGTACCCACTGGAACTGCGTTTTGCATGGACTCCCCTCTTAGCCTTAGTAATCTTGCAGAGTCAGCAAGGCTAAATGACCCAGCTGCCGTTAATGCCGAATACTCACCCAANGAGTGTCCGGCTAAAAAACTGACCATTTTTTCAATACTATGATTGCTTATTTGCTCTAGTACGCGAACCACAGCCAAACTTACAGCCATTAAAGCTGGTTGGGTGTTACTTGTTAATCTTAATTCCGACTCAGGGCCTTCTTTCATGACCCTAAACAAAGATTGCCCCAGCGCATCGTCAACTTCGTTAAACACTGCTTTTGCAACCGTATAACTGTCGGCTAGCTTGACACCCATGCCCACATATTGCGATCCCTGGCCAGGAAAAATCATCGCAGAAGACGTTTTATTGAAGTTCATTTTAAGATCCATTTACATCATGACGCGGATTCAGGTTGATTACATCAAACAAAATTTAATTTTTAATGCATACATTTAAAATTAAATTTTAACAAATTAATCTTGATCGTTTTATAGAGATTTTAAGACAACACGATCCTTGCACAAAATAAGAAAATCTGTATATTTCGCTTTTGTTTTAAAGATGAAATCAAAAAATACGATTATTTTTTATAACAAAGATTTTTTATAGCAAAGATGACTCCTTGCTGTCGTTGGGCAGCTAGGGACCTTTTATTAGTGTCCATTTATCCATAAGGAGAACCAAATGGCTTTATATGAGTGCGTATATATCGCACGGCAGGAACTTACGGTCGCTCAAACCGAGCAATTATCTAAAGATCTTATAAAAATTATCTCTTCAAATGATGGAGAAATAAAGAACCAGGAATACTGGGGACTAAGGAATCTTGCTTATAAGATAAGAAAAAATCGAAAGGGTCATTATACAATGTTTCACATCGACTCGCCCTCCAGCACTATAATAGAGTTAGAGAGAAACATGCGTTTAAATGAAGACATTCTGAGGTACCTAACAATTAAAATTGAGAGNCTGCCAGAGAGTCCTTCCCCGATGATGACAGCAAGACCAGATCGACCAAGACGCACAGACCGTTATGAAGACACCTCGCCTGCTGGAGAGCAATACAGCACAAACCTTTGATCTGATGCTGAAGCACCAATAGAAGACCGACTTATAATTTAATTTAAAACCTATTTTTGGAATTAATAATATGACAACTCTCTCTATTTCTCGCCCAGCAATACGCCGACCACTTGCTCGCCGNAAGAAATCGTGCCCCTTTGCTAGCAAAAATGCACCAAACATTGACTACAAAGATGTCAAGTTATTGCAACGGTTTATCTCAGAACGTGGAAAAATAGTGCCAAGCAGAATTACCGCTGTTTCGGCCAAAAAACAGCGNGAGCTTTCCCAGGCAATAAAAAGAGCGCGTTTTTTAGCACTCTTGCCCTATCTTTTGACTTAAATAACAAGTGCGTTTCAAGTCAGTGAACAATGAAATCTAAAATTAACAAACCAGGAATACTGGAAGTAGCAGCACTGCTGTCGACCATATTTTTTTTTAGTGCGATGAACAGTGGGTCGTTTTTGGCTTTTCTGTTTTTGTATTTAGCTCCTCTTCCTCTTTTCATTTTAGGCCTAAAAAAGGATAGCCCTTGGGGCGGTTTAGTTGGTGCGATCGGAGCAATATTAATTTTTTTCGTTACCACACCACAGATGTCCTTAATCTATTTGTTGGCAGTTGCCGCACCGGCCACCTATTTTTGTGAAAAGGCGACTTCAAGGTCCGACCCTCCTCATCAGGATTGGTATTCATTAAGCAACTTGGCCATCTTTTTAGTAGTGCCACCCATCTTTGTTTTCATTTTAGTTTCAACATATTTTTGGGTTCATGGTCAGGGCCTAGGCGCTATGCTTTTAGAAAAAACAAATGCAATAGTAGATTTATATATTGTCGCCCTTAAGGATAGAGGACACACAATAAACCCTTCCATGTCTCTGCAGTTGGAAGCAATAAAAGAAACCTTCTCAAACACAGCGCCTGCCCTCATTGCGATTTTTTGGATGACGTTAATTGTTTTAAATGGGCTTTTAGCCCAATCTATTCTCAAGAAAGCAAAACGCAACGAGAGATCTGTGTTTGCAATAAGGGAAATTGAGGTTCCCCGAATTTTAGCAATAACATTTCTTCTCATTATAGTAGTAGCTAGTTTTTCAGCCGGCCAGTTAGGATATATTCTAACAAACCTCGCCGCAATTTTGGCGTTTCCCGTTATGTTGGCTGGTCTCGGAGTACTGCATATATTGGCTTCTAAAACAAATTACAGTGGCAGTATTTTGTTCGTTTTGTATTTAATTGTTACTTTCAGTAGATGGGCGGCAATATTAGTAGTTATGGTGGGTATCATAGACCATTTTTTAAAGCTAAGAGGTAGGTTCCAGGCAAATGACATTCAATAATTTGCATGTAATCATTCGCTTAAAACGTTTTTTGGAAATTATTTTTAATAGGAGTAAATCGTGGAAGTAATATTGTTGGAAAGAATTGAAAAGCTTGGTCAAATGGGCGATGTTGTCAATGTAAAAGCGGGCTTCGCTCGCAATTATTTACTGCCGCAAAATAAAGCGCTACGAAAAACAAAGCAAAACTTAACGCACTTTGAATCTCAGCGGGCACAACTAGAGGCAGAGAATTTAACTAAAAAAACTGAAGCTGAGAAGATTGCGGNTAAATTAAAGGGTATGAAGATTACCATCCTTCGCGCAGCGGGCGAAACCGGCCAACTCTATGGGTCAGTTACCAGCAGGGATATAGCAGAAACCGTTACTGAATCCGGCGTATCAATAAATAGAAACCAAGTTATTCTTAACAGGGCATTAAAAGTTTTAGGTCTGGAGCCGATTCGTATATCTTTACACCCGGAGGTTTCGGTAGAAGTGATAGCAAATATAGCTAGGAATAAGGACGAGGCGGAACAACAATTATCGTCCGGACAAGCGGTTAGCACAGTTTCCCAGGAAGAAATCCAAAACGATCTATTAAATGAAAAGGCGGAACATGCTACATCTGATGAAATTAGCTCATCGACCGTACCAGTTCCAGAATCATCCGAGGGCGACGAGATAAAAGATTAAAATGAGGCCATTCTTGGCGCCAAAAATTTATCCCCATTTTTAACCTTTTCCACAGCGTTTTTAACTAGGACTTCTGCCTGTCTGTGGAGTAGCTGTTAATTCTTTTTGAATGATGTAGAGTGAAACTTCTGTTACACTCTCACAATGTCCAACGTAGATCTAACTTCTTTTACAACCAAACCAATCGCTCAAGCGGAAGTCCGAGAACAACCACATAATATAGAGGCNGAACAAGGACTTCTTGGNGCAATATTGATAAATAATAGGGCTTTTGAAAAAGTTAGCGACTTTTTGCAAGCTGAGCACTTCTCAGACCCCGTTCACGGGCAGATTTTCGAAGCATGCGGAAAATTGATAGAACGCGGGCAAATCGCTAATCCCGTAACTCTTAAACCCTTATTTGATAGCGAAGAGGCGCTTGCCGACTCAGGGGGGGCTCAATATTTAGTCCAACTTGCCGCATCTGTTGTNACGGTTGTTAATGCCGAAGATTACGGCAGATCAATAAAAGATAGTTTTTTGCGGAGAGAATTAATTGATATCGGCGAGGAGGTAGTAAACAACGCCTACAACTATAATCTTGATCAAACAGCAGTAAGCCAAATTGAGATAGCTGAGGCTCAACTCTTTTCTTTAGCGGAAAACGATTCTGCGGAAGGGGGATTAAGAAATTTTTCAGAAGCCCTAGTAGAATCTGTAAAAATGGCCGAAGCCGCTTATAAAAGAGATGGCGGTCTTGCCGGAATAGCGACAGGTTTCAAGGACTTAGATAGACAGTTGGGAGGCTTACATCCGTCTGATCTGTTAGTGCTCGCAGGCAGACCAGCAATGGGAAAAACTGCATTGGCCACAAACGTCGCATACCACGTAGCAACAGCCAATCAACCGGACGGCAGTAGACCAGTAGTAGCTTTTTTTTCTCTTGAAATGTCATCAGAACAGCTTGCCACCCGGATATTATCAGAGAATACAGAAATATCCTCAGAAAAAATTCGGCGCGGCGAACTTTCAAGTAATGATTTTCAGAAACTCGTTAAATCCAGTCAGGAATTAGAATCCGCCCTACTTTTTATAGACGATACGCCAGCGATTCCNGTATCGACGCTTCGTACCCGGGCTAGACGGTTACTGNGGCAACACGATTTATCCCTTATAATAGTCGACTATTTGCAACTAATGCGCCCATCNGCAGGTCAAAGAACAGATAANCGTGTACAAGAGGTTTCGGTAATAACACAAGGCCTTAAGGCCATTGCTAAAGAATTAAATGTCCCGATTTTAGCGCTCTCTCAACTATCGAGAGCTGTTGAGCAAAGAGAAGATAAAAGACCCGTTTTAGCTGATTTACGGGAATCTGGTTCTATTGAACAAGATTCNGACGTTGTTATGTTTGTCTTCAGAGAAGAATACTACTTAGACAAGGCCGAGCCAGTACAAAGACCAGACGAGGGCGACGAAAGATATCACGAACGGCATGATAAGTGGATGGATTTAAGAAGCCGAGCTCATGGGAAAGCAGAAATCATAATCGGAAAACAGCGCCATGGGCCCACGGGGACAGTCACATTACATTTCAATGGCCCGACTACACGATTCTCCGACTTTATAGAGGATGAAAGACTACCAGAACGAAATAACTAATGCCCTATAATTTTAGCGTCAACGAACAAGCAAATTCTGTCCTCGTCGTCGATATCGAGGCTATTGTCTCTAATTACAAGGCGTTGAGGACAAAAGTTATTGGAGCTGATTGTGCCGCTACCCTTAAGGCAAATGCTTATGGGTTGGGAATTGAGAAAATTGCTCTCGCCCTTAATGAGGCGGGTTGCTCCACTTTTTTTGTTGCAACTATTGATGAGGCAATAGAACTAAGGAAAATATTAAATAGCGATAGAAAACAGATACTGGTGCTAAACGGGTTTCCAAAGGGAACTAGTCCTATCTTTAAAAGATATAATTTGATGCCCGTCCTCAATGACTTTATGCAACTAGAAAGATGGATTGAATTCAATAAGACATTAGAAAAGAAACAAAAAGCTGCATTACATTTAGACACAGGAATGAACCGATTGGGATTAGATGAGAAAGATTTAGCCCGTTTAATTCAGACACCTCAAATCCTAAAAAACGCAAACGTTCATATTATCATTTCCCATTTATCCTGTAGCGACGAATCTGAAAACAAGATGAACAATCGTCAATTATTGGAGTTTACTTCTTCTATAAAATTATTTCCCAAAGTATCGGCGAGCATAGCTAACTCTGGTGGTATTTTTCTAGGAAAAGAGTTTTACCTTGATCTAGTCCGCCCGGGTCTAGCCCTTTATGGCAGCGTCCCTGGCCATTCGAAAAATGAGCTCGTGCACGCCGTCTCATTATATGGAAGAGTTCTTCAAATCCGTACCGTGAGAAAAGGAGAATTGATAGGCTATGGAGGCAGTTACAAAGCAACCCGAAACACTAATGTCGCGACGATTGGAGTTGGCTATGCGGATGGTTATCAACGCTCACTTAGCGGAAACTCAAGGATATTTTTTTTGGGTTCCCCCCTCCCCTTAGTTGGACGTATCTCAATGGACTCTATAACGGTGGATATTTCCGATTTGCAGACAACCAAATTAAATGTGGGTGACTTTGTTGAATTACTAGGTAAAAATTTTACCATTGACCAAGCTGCTTCTTTAGCTCAAACAGTACCTTACGAGCTATTAACTGGACTAGGTCGTCGACACTACAAGCACTATCACTCTACCCGGTATTAACTGTGGAATGAAAGCATTCTATGAGACTTTTAGCTAAGATGAATTTCATTACTCAAATCGGACGACATTTTTTAGATACTCTAGAAAAACTTGGAACACTCATAATTTTCTTTATAAAAACAATTGTTCATTGTTGTCGTCCACCGTATTTCCATCAAGTCATACTCAAGCAAATAATAGACATTGGCTTCTATTCCTTACCTGTAGTCGGATTAACCACGCTATTCTCTGGTATGGTTCTAGCGCTACAAAGCTACAATGGTTTTGCCAGATTTTCTTCCGAGAGCGCCGTAGCCACTGTTGTGGCTTTATCAATTACGCGAGAGCTCGGACCAGTTCTAGCAGGTTTGATGGTAACAGGGAGGGTCGGATCTTCAATTGCTGCGGAGCTAGGCAGCATGAAAGTAACAGATCAGATAGATGCGCTGAAAATCCTTGCAACAGACCCTTTCGACTACCTTATCGCACCGCGTGTAATTGCTTGCACCGTATGCCTACCAGTATTAGTTCTTACTGGGGATATAATAGGAATCCTTGGCGGATTCATGGTAGGAGTTTATAAACTCGGCTTCAACTCCTCTACTTACTTGAATCAAACAGTCTCCTACTTAGAAATAAGCGATATTGTTTCAGGACTTATAAAAGCCTCTGTTTTTGGTTTCTTATTGGGAGTTATGGGATGCTACCATGGATATAACTGCAGTCGTGGGGCACAAGGGGTCGGTCTTGCTACTACCAACGCCGTTGTTTCTGGTTGTATACTTATTTTAATTTTTAATTATCTTTTAACTGAGTTGTTTTTTACATCATAGCGTGTAGTGCAATGGAACATCCGAGGATTGAGGTTAGGAACTTAAAAAAATCTTTCCGCGAAAAAGTCATCCTCGATGGAATAAACCTGAAGGTCTGCGCCGGGAAATCGCTCGTGATAATAGGCGCTTCGGGCTCTGGTAAATCGGTTTTGACTAGATGTATTGTAGGCTTATTAAAGCCGGACAACGGAGATATATTGTTGGATGGCCAATTATTAAATCCTGATTTAATGAACAACAGAGCGTTTATAGCTAGTTCAATTGGTTACCTTTTCCAAAATGCTGCTTTATTTGATTCACTTACAGTCCTCGAAAATGTATCTTTCGGCCCCCTTTTCATGCAAAAAAGAAATATCAAAGAGGCGAATCAAATAGCAAAAGAAATCATGCTTAAATTGGATATCAATCCAAAATTTTGGTTTTTGCATCCAAAAGAGTTATCGGGAAGCTCGCGTAAAATTGTTGCAGTAGCGAGAGCGTTGGCTGTAAAGCCAAAAGTAATTATTTTTGATGAACCTTCTACTGGCCTGGACGTGAGGGCAAGTCAAAAATTGGACAGCTTAATAAGAGATTGTGTAGAAAAGGAAAATATAACGTCTATAACAATTACGCATGATATGAACAGTGCAAGACGTATAGCCGACGATATTGCCATGTTACACGAAGGTAAGTTCATTTGGTCAGGCAAATCAAACCAAATGAACAAATCGAATAATATAAACGTCGAGCGATTTATCCAGCCTTTTCTTGACACAAATTTCAATACAATTCGAGGAAGTCAATAATGACAAAATGTGGTAAATAACAAAATGAATAAGTTGATTAGACGCTATATCTGTCAAGAATGCGGTACACAATACCCCCGATGGAGTGGCCGATGTGATTCCTGTAATTCCTGGAATACAATTACCGAGGAAATACAGCGCACTTCAAGAACCAACTTCGCCACGACAAACTTAACAACTCGAGCAAACTCTCTAGTTCCGGAAATTCTCTCAGCTCCGCTTGAAACATCACAACGAACTGCAACAACTATGCAGGAGCTAGATAGAGTTCTAGGAGGTGGACTAGTTAATGGCTCTGTAGTTCTACTCGGCGGTGATCCCGGTATAGGAAAGTCTACATTACTTCTTCAAGTCGCTTCAAAATTGAGCGCCCNACTAAAGTGTTTCTACATAACAGGCGAGGAAGCCTTAGATCAGATAAGACTNCGAGGCCAACGTTTACGTGTAGGAAGTTCAGAAGTGTTTTTGCTTGCTGCCACTAATGTTTTCGATATCATTGAAACGCTAAAAAACCAGAAAACACCAACCTTACTAGTAATAGACTCTATCCAAACCATTTATAACGATGCGCTGGAAGCTGCGCCAGGGACTGTCTCCCAAGTCAGATCATCTGCCCACGAATTGATAAGGTTTGCAAAAGAGTCCAACACCATCCTGATACTAGTTGGTCATGTTACCAAAGAAGGAACAATAGCCGGCCCCAGAGTGCTCGAACATATGGTCGATACAGTATTGTATTTTGAAGGAGAAAGAACCAATCAATTTAGAATACTTAGGTCGGTCAAAAACAGGTTTGGCCCTACTAGTGAAATTGGTGTTTTTCAAATGACTGAGATAGGAATATCGGAAGTTACCAACCCTTCCGATCTTTTTCTTGGCGAACGGTCACATGACGCGATTGGCAGCTGTGTATTTGTCGGAATTGAGGGAAGTCGGCCATTATTAACGGAGATTCAAGCGCTGATTGCCCCATCACCATTTGGCACCCCTAGAAGGTCAGTCATAGGGTTGGATAGCAATCGCTTAGCGATGATACTGGCTGTATTAGAGGCACATTGCCAAATATCATTAGCGGATAAAGATATTTTTCTAAATGTTGTTGGCGGTCTTAAAATAAGCGAGCCGGCTGCAGACCTTGCCGTTGCAGGCGCACTTCTATCCTCTTTGTTTAACATACCCGCGCCACCGGACTGTATTATTTTTGGCGAAATTGGTTTATCTGCAGAAATACGAACTGTAAACTACTCGGACATACGGTTAAAAGAAGCCTTTAAGCTCGGCTTTAAGCAAGCAATTATCTCCCCTGCAAAGCCTCCTATTACAACATCTTTATTGGAGATAAACATGGATATTGAACAGCTTTCTGGTCTCCATATGCTTGTTGAAATTTTCCGGTCTTCCTATAACTCAGCCCATCCTTCATCATAAAATGACATTTTTAAACTATTTGCGGCATTAAAATAAATGGATTCTTTAAGGATAGACCCTACCGACCTTGCAATAATTATTACTATTTTTTGCTTTGGTTTATTTTCTATTTTTAGAGGTTTTGTCAAAGAACTTTTCTCTATTATCGGATGGGTTGCGGCAATTCTTTTAGCTATCTATTCGACACCGTTAATATCTCCAAAAATTGAAGAAACCCTGCCGTCTATTCCACATATCTCCTTACTGATTGGAATTTTAATTGTTTTTTTTGTTTATGTGCTATTCAGAATCTTAGGCGTAAAATTACAAAAAATTTACATAAGCGGTAATTTAAACGCCATAAACCGTTCATTAGGGTTTTTGTTGGGTATAGCAAAAGGCTATGCGGTCATCTGTCTAATTCTTTTTGTCACAAAGTTGTTTCTAAAAGAAGATCAGTATCCAATTTGGATGAGTAGTTCTAAATCTTTTCCCCTTATAGAGTCCACAACCATGGCTTTAACCTCAAAATTGCCCATGCATTTGAAAAAGAAACTGGGAGGAGGTTCAATCCGAAGCTTTAAAGCAGAAACGAAGGCTAAATTTGAAAACCTTAACTTACCTAAGTTGAAACGCAGTTATTCCAAAAACGACACGACTTACAATAGAGATCAGAGAACGCTCATGGACAAAAAGTTCAAGCAATTGCGATCTTCTCAATAACCTCGCCACTTTCCACCTACATCGAATATCATCCCTCAGTGACACGCAAAATAGCAAATTTCAGAAAAAATTCTTATTTAATTAGTATATAGAGTCATAACAGTCGACGTCCTGCAATATCAGAAAGAGAAATGAATGAATAAGGGTAATACGCCAGACAAACCATTAGCAGTAGTTACAGGAGCTTCTCGAGGTATTGGAGCAGCTATCGCCAAAGGATTAGCTGATAATGGTATACACGTAATTCTTGTTGCTAGAACAGTTGGAGGGCTAGAAGAATTAGATAATGAAATCACTCGCTCCGGAGGCTCGTGCACTCTAGTACCTCTCGATCTACTCGATTTTCCGGCGATTGACAGACTTGGCGCTACGATTTTCCAAAGGTGGGGGAAATTAGATATTTTCATCTCAAATGCTGCAATGTTAGGTCAAGTTGCCCCTGTAAACCACTATGATCCGTCTATCTGGGCCGATGTAATCAACTTGAATCTTGTTGCCAATCAGCGATTAATTAGAAGTTTTGATCCATTGCTTCGGCAGTCCGGTCAAGGTAGAGCAATCTTTTTATCGGCTGCTGTCGCGAGAGAAACGGCGCCTTACTGGGGGGCTTATGCTGTTAGCAAGTCGGGTCTTGAAACCATGGTTGATATTTATGCCAAAGAAAATGAGAAGACTAGATTAAGGGTTAATATTGTAGACCCAGGCATTACAAAAACCAAGCTTCGTTCTAGCGCGTTCCCGGGAGAAGATCCCGGCAACTTAAAGAAACCGGAGCAATTAGTTCCGCTCTTTTTGGAATTATGTTCTGCTGATTGCCAAATTCACGGTCAGTTAATCAAATACGAAGAAGCCAAAAATTTTTAATATTCTTATTGCCCAAATCTATATCTTTTTCACGTCTATTTTACCCTTTTCAACTCCTTATTAATCGCCGTAGCCGCGAGCTCTAGATTACGTAATGTTTGTTCCATTTCCTTTCGCTTGCGAAACCCGAGAATGCCATAACCAAGAGCAAAGCGAACACCTTTAGCCCGATCCTTTATCCGCTTCAATCTTACATTATCCTGTGTGACAGTTTGTCTTTCCCTTGTTTTCATATGACTAATATCCGTTTTCCATAAACGCCTAAGCAGCCTGATTTCACCATCAATTAATACGTTTGGAAGCTTGAAGTCCGCTCTCTTGTTTTTTTTCAAAGCAGAATCCGTGCCAGGTTTCATTTTGTCCATGGGCAAAAATATCTCCGCTTATTTCTTTTTATTTCCTTAAGCAAAAGGGTTTTGATTAGTCTTCATTGAAAGTCTAATAGGAACACCAGGCAAAATAAACTCTTTACGCAATTCGTTGATAACATAACGTTTGTAAGCCTCAGGGACCTGGTCGGGCTGATTACAGAAACAAACAAACGAAGGCGGGCGGGTTTTTATCTGAGTTATATAGCGAAGTTTTATACGTCGCCCCTGTACCAGAGGAGGAGGATGCCGTTCCACAATCATTGCAAACCATCGATTTAACTTTGCTGTTGGAACCCTTTGGTTCCATACATCGTAAGCTAAAAAACTTTTATCTATGAGACCATCTAAATTCNTATTTTTTAATGCAGAAATTGGAACATATGGGATATCTTTTACTTGTGGTAAAGAAATTTTAATTCGTCTTTCAAGTTCTTTAATAGCCTTACTTTTATCTCTGATCAAATCCCATTTGTTTACAGCAATTAATAAACTTCGTCCTTCNTCTATAACTAATCTGGCAATATTCAAATCCTGACGNTCTAACATCATTGANGCGTCAATTACGAGTGAAACAACATGGGCAAACCGGATTGCCCTCCATGTATCATCACCAGAAGCCTTCTCTATTTTATTAGTAATTCGCGATTTGCGTCGCAAACCCGCAGTATCAAAAAGGTGTATAGTTTTCTTATTCCATNGCCANTCAATTTCGATTGAATCGCGCGTTATGCCTGCTTCTGGTCCGGTTAAAACTCTATTTTGACCAAGTAGAGAATTAATAAGTGTAGATTTGCCAACATTTGGTCGGCCGATAACAGCTAGACGCAAAATCTCCTGATTTTCTTCGNCATATAAAAAGTTTGGGTCTGAAGACAGTTCAGTTTCGTCACTAGTCTGTTGAGCGTNTGAAAGTGATTCATTATACCCTTCTTTTGTTTTTTGTGTGCTTGATCTGAGAGCCAAATAGAGATTGGCCATGCCTAATCCGTGTTCAGCAGAAATCACTATCGGCTCTCCCAAGCCGAGGCTATACGCCTCTAAAATTCCAGTCTCAGAGGTTTTGCTTTCACATTTGTTTGCGACTAATAACACCTCGCTCTTATGCTTTCTAATCCAACGACACCAATCCATATCTCCGGGNGTTATGCCAGCCCGGGCATCTACCATAAAAATGACGATGTCAGCATCTCGAACTGCTATTTCTGTTTGTTCGCGCATTTTACTNGTAAGTAAAGCCTTATCGCCACNTTCGAGCCCAGCTGTATCAAAGACTGTAAAATGCAAATCACTAATTTTTGCACTTCCCTGCCTTCGGTCTCTGGTGACACCGGGCGTATCATCGACTATCGCATGTCTTTTTCCAACAAGCCGATTGAACAAAGTCGACTTTCCAACATTAGGCCTTCCGATTATAGCAACAATCGCACTCATAGGTTGAACCATTTTGCTTAATAAATTAACGAAAAGCTATCAGCTTGCCTTCTCTATCCAAAAGCAAAAGCGTTTTATCTGCAACGATAGGCTCAATAAACACACCATTATCAAGTTGAGTTTCCCCTAATATTTCTCCGGTATACGGTGAAACCGAATAAATTTTCCCAATAGAAGAAGCAATTATAAGTCGGTCACCCGCCAAAACCGGCTCAGAATATTCAACAGGTATTTTTGCTTTTTTTAGTCCTATTATTTTTTTTTGCTCAAATTCAGGCAAATTAATTATCCACTTAATACGTCCATCTCTCTTTGTAATACATACGGCCTGTCCCCCAATTGAAACTATATACAAATAATCACCTACTACCCATGGCATCTTCTTACTAGTGACTGGCAAATCCCAAAGGCGCTTTCCCGTTTTAAATTCTAAAGCTGTTACCCTACCTGAATGGCTTGTGGCAATAACGATATTCTGATCAATGACAGGATTACCTCTGATATGTGAAATTCTTGCGGTCCCAATAGTTCCTCGCCTTCCACTCAAATTATCGCCCCAAAAAACACGTCCATTATCTGCCTTAAGCGCGTATAATTCGCCAGAGGAATAGGCCACTACAACCGCGTTATTATTAATAGCGGGACTAGCTGCTCCAAGAAGAGCGGCGTTTGCCATCATCCCATTATGGGTCCAAAGTTTATTACCCGAGATTGCTGAAAATGCTAAAGCCTTGTTGTCTAAACTGGTAACAAAAATACGACCGTCAGCAAAACTTGGAGCACTTCGCAAAGCCCTGCCAGTAGAGGTTCGCCATAACTCTTTNCCATCTTTTATGCTTAAACAAACTAGTTCTCCTGATCCCAAAGAAATAAAGACCTTATTTTGTCCTGAACCCAAGCCACCNCCAAAAGCACCGTCTTTTTCATTTGGCTTTAGATTAGTCTCCCATTGNAATTCGCCACTCCTTAGGCGGAAAGCTCGAACTCGTCCGGAGGTATCTAAAGTTACTACTTTATTATCCANAACTATGGGGGTCGCGGTNAGCGAAACACCGTCGGTTTCGCCATCTCCGATATTTTTTTCCCAAATTATCTTTGGAGAATCACCCAACTGAATATGTTTCATGACATGAGTGGCGTTGCCACCTTTTTGTGACCAATTTTTATTATTTTCTGGGAATGGTAATTCAATCAGACTTTTATTTAAACTCGCATCTGGTTTTAGCTCGGTCTGTTTAGAGATTACTGCCGTCCTTACACCAGAAACTTTAACTTTTTTTTGTTTTTCTCCCAAAAATCCGAGACCGCAACCAGATATCAGTAGTGCGGCACCACAACAAATGAGTACTTTGAAGTTGCTAACTTTTCTGGGCAATTTAAAACTCTTTCTTAAAGTTCAGGGTAATGCTTTAAGGATTTCAGTTGCGCGACGCCTCAGACTATTAGGAGTATCAGCTTCATCAATTAGATCTCTAAATATAGATCGAGCACTTTCTAAATTACCACTCTCGAGTTCTAGCCCACCTTTTAGTTCTAGTGCCAAAAATTTCCACGGTCCATTTTCTTCAATCAATGCATTTAAATAAGGTAAGTCAGCTAAATTAATATTATTATTTGAGTTCGCTGCCAGAAAATTTAGTCGAGCCAAGTCTCGTAAATAGAGAGGTATTGCTTCATCATCAATAATTTTCTTCAATGCTATCAACATACCATCAAAATCATTATTTTTCCTTGCTAACGTGGCCTTTTGCATCTGTGAGATTATCGAATATCCAAGAATGCCTTCAAAACTAGGGTCACTGAACAATTCGATTGCATCTTTTAAATCACCCGACCTGCCACTTTCGGAAGCGATTTCATATAACTCGGAGGCTCTCTCTCTACTTTTCTCAGCCTTATGATCCATAAAACGATAGCCTGCTACTCCCAAAATTATACAAACAGCCAGTGAGATCAGATATTTACCATATGTCTTCCAAAGACGAGCTGCTTTGTCCTGCCGCAGCTCCTCGTCTATTTCTTGAAAAATATCGGACACGTCGCCCCCAAACTAAAAAAGTTTCACGAACCACTTAAGTTGCAAAAAAAATTTATCGCTCTTTTTATATCAAAGGGACTAATTAAACAAACCTCTTCGAAAAACTTAATCCTAATATAATTTATCAACAAGGTGTATCTTTTGAAGATCACGTGAAAAACACTGCTAACAAAGCTATAAATTTACTCAGTTGCTATAACCAAAAGGAGCATTTTTTCATATAATAAGAAACTCTTTACCAATTAATTTATTTAGAGGAAAGTTGTGTGAACAATACAATAAGAGAGGTGGCTTCAAATAATGGCTAATTTTATCACCTTGAAAGGCTCACGTCACACCAAGCACCAACTTCTTTTTAGCAAGGCTGAGCTCAACAAAATCTTAAACACATACAGCAACGGTGTAATAAAGGATTATTGGCGTGACTACGCAATTGATCAAACCGGCACTATTTCTGCATTTTCAATCTTTAAGAATAGTCGAGAAAAAGCCACGTTTTGTATTGTTAAGAGACAGGAAAACAATAGAAAAGTAGTTCGATTTGCTCTTCAATATCGTCTCAGAACCATCGAAGTATCAGTTAGCCTGGACAAAATATTAAAACGACTGGAAAATATGCCCAAATTATTGAAAAAATGAAGAGAAGTGCCCTCAAAAAAGCTTATCACGCCATTTCAAGTTACTAAATTAAGGTATTACTGTCTGTAGCGGATATTTATTTAAAACTTGTCACAACAAATTAACATTAATAGACGTTTTTGACCTATATAACTTAAATAACAATATTCTAAGAGCAAAATTGGCACAGTGGTTGCAGGGAAGAAGCAATTTTTAATAGAGGGAACCTATGTATCAATCAGACGAATTAAAGAAGCAAGAACGCCCTGAAAGAAGAAAAAACAAACGCTCTAGTGCTCCTATGACAGTAGTCATAGGAAATACGCCATACGCTATCGATAACTGGAGTTTTTGCGGAATAAAGATTTCGAACTATTACGGGGTGCTCCAACCGCCTCAAAGAGCCAAGCTTAGAGTACTGATCCCGTTGACTGGTCCAGGTGCCCTTTTTCATGCCTCAGGTGAAGCCAAACGATATGACTCAAATGATTTATCTCTTTCTATGGCGTTTGAAAATTTAGACATATTGGCAAAGGATACACTCAATAGGTATTATTTAGAACAAACAGTGCATAATTCGGCAAAAATCAACTAATGTATGTAAAATGAATAATTTCTCCCGAAACAAGACAAACTTACATGGTTTTTTTGACAATCAATCGTCAAGAAAAGAAGCCATGAATTTATTATTGGGGAAGGATGATATTTCTGAGGACAACCAACGTCAGGACCAATTATTTCCTGATTTAAAAAAGAGAGCTGCGAAGGAAAGGGCAAAAGAGATTGTATCTAATTTAGAAGAGATGATACTTAATCCTGAAAGATTGGATGGAAAAACCGGAACAGACTACAGAAGTTGGGCTAAAGCTGCTCGCAAAGAAATAAGCGAGGCAATCCAAGAGGCCGAAACTGGCGCAGCATTCAGGGAATTAATATCTGCTAATAGAATAGGCGGTTTATGTGTAAAGATTGGTTTTTTACTTTTAGCCACGGTAGCTTCTTTTGCGGCCTTTTGGTACGGAATTTTATTCATTTGGACTGAGCATGGCCCAATTTGGGGCTTTGGCGCTACCTTATCTGCTATTGGACTATCTGTTGCCTTTACAACCGCAGGTCTGATTTTGGGCACCGACCGAAGAGAACAGGCAGAAAGAATTGCTACCGAGAAATATGAAGCTAAAAACCGCAATTTTAGGTAGATTAATTCACTAATATAAAAATTAAATCCGATTTCTCTCACAACTCGAATAATTGTATTTATTCTGGTGGGCTATCGTTGTGATAGCAAAGCGTTTTTATCGGATAAAGCAATTACCAAATTTCATATAAAGCAGCAGCATCTTCTAAGAAGTTAACAAATTGCAGTCTTTATAATTAAAGCCGGACAAATCCCTAGGAAGCTAAACATCGCAACCAAAATAATGAGCACAGAATTATTATCAGTCACCAAAATATTCAGTTGAAAGCAAATAAATCGTCATTCTAAGAAAAAAAAAGGAACTTCTCAAAATTTTTGCTTCCATTTCTTTTATTTGTTCTAATTCACTGCTAAGTATTTAGCGGTCGTTTTCCACGTACAATCAAGAAACCGAAAGGAAATCTGTATGAATAGTTCCGAGCTTGCAAAAGTGGAAAGTTATCTAAGAACTAAATTCAATAATCCAAAAGTCGTAATTGAAGGCCGGGAAAATAAGGAAGATTCCGCGGAAGTTTTATTGGACGGTGAATTTATTGGAGTTATTTTTAAAGATGAAGACGAAGGTGAAATTTCGTATGACTTCCATATGTCAATTCTTGAAATTGATATTCAATAACCTAATCTTTAGATTTCCGCGAACATCGGTGGATTGATTCATGGATATTTCTCGAGAAAAAGAGAATGTTTATAAGAGTAGAGAAGAAAAATATGTTGTCGCTGCTTTTTATAAATTTGTTCCACTAAAAAA
>NZVJ01000108.1 GCA_002701455.1 Rhodospirillaceae bacterium | reverse complement strand
GGAAGCATACTTAATTAATTCCGCACCTTTATATGGATAATTAACGGCCACCTCATAACCTTGGCTTTTAAGGTTTTTAACTATTACATCCCTAAATTTCCTTGACGAAGTTTTCCCGTCCTGATCACTAACCACGAAATCTGGACGTTCCCTGCCACTGTCTATATTCATTTGATTACCCTTGGATTTCATCGAATGCCAATCAATATAAAAAACTGCATCAAATTCAGCTACCTTTTCGTCAAGTAGCATTTTCAATGCGCGGTGGTAAGGAGACCAATATTTTTTTATTCTATTCTCTACTTCAGCTACCGAAAGCTTCTCTGGATACATAGGAACGTTCGGCAAGATAAATTTTCTAATTAAACCCATCCCTACATCAAGTTTTCTTGTAATTTGAACCTCGCGGGCCCATTTTCCCTGTACCATCGAAGTATCAATTTCTGCGGTAGATCTATTGGGATCAATATATGTACGGGGGAAATCAGCAAGGAGCACAGCCACGCCCAAGTTACTACTTTCTAGTATTAGTTCATCAACAAACGCATCTCTAGCTGTTTTTAGCTGTGGCTTTGTAGCAGTGGTTTTGAAATCGGGTGGATGAATTATTCCAGAATGTGGTGAGTCGTATACTATAGGCACTGAACCAGAGCTTNGTTTATAAATTCTTAGNACATTTTTTACACGNTTTTCTGGCTTCATCAATATCCATCGTTTAGATGACAGGCGGAATATCGATTCGAACTGATTTCACGTAAATGTGGCCTTTCTTCTTTACACTTCGACGTAGCATTCGGGCACCTTGGATGAAAATGGCATCCAGAAGGAGGATCTATAGGCGATGGAATCTCACCTTCTATAGGGGCAAAACGTCTAGCCCGAGTGTCTAGGCGGGGCACCTCAGCTAACAATGCCTTCGTATAAGGATGATTAGGCTCTTTAAATANGAGCTCCGTGGGCGCTACCTCGACCACTCTACCAAGATACATAATAACCACCCTATCACTTAGGTGCTCGACAACTCCTAAATCATGACTAATAAACAAATATGTAAGATTTAGNTCTTCTCTAAGTTTCATGAATAAATTCAGCACTTGTGCCTGTATAGAAACATCTAATGCTGCCACAGATTCNTCGCAAACTAAAAAATCTGGCTGAACAGCAAGTGCGCGCGCCACTCCTATTCTTTGTCTTTGCCCCCCCGAAAACTGATGTGGATATCGCCGAGCGTAACTTGGATCTAAACCTACCCTTGTCATTACTTGTGCAACGTAATCTTCTATTTCCTGGGGAGCTACAACCTTATGAACGACTGGTGCTTCACCTATTATATCCTGGACCCTGAGTCTCGGATTAAGTGAACTCATTGGATCCTGAAATATCATTTGAATTTTTAATGCGGCTTCGCGGGCTTCANCTCCCTCTAAGGCTGCTACATCTCGACCTCNAAACAGTACTTTTCCATCACTCGCTCCATGTACACCTGCTACTACTCTTCCAAGAGTAGATTTCCCACAACCAGATTCCCCAACCAAACCAACAACCTCTCCATCCTGGATCTCAATTGAGACGCCGTCTACAGCATGAACTATCTCTTCGCGTACATTCGCACCCAGCTTCTGAGCAATTTTTCCAGCTAGGTCTAGCGATTTTACAAAGCGCTTTGATACNTTCTCTACACTCAGTATCGGCGTTTCTATTCCACGATTACTCACAAGCTTCCCCGACTAATGCTATTATTTTTGTACTCGATAGGATTATGGCATAAAAGCCGTCGATCACCTCCAGAGAGTGTAATCTCTGGCTGNTCCTCACAATNCGAATTTGACCACTTGCATCTTGGCGCAAAGGCACACCCNTTTGGTAAATTAAGCAATGAAGGTGCCATNCCGGGGATTTGTGACAATGGAACCCCTCTCTTATTGCGGCTAGGAACCGATGTAATAAGTCCATGCGTATATGGGTGCATAGGATTATCTAAAACTGCATTGACTTCGCCAGACTCAACAATTTTTCCCGCATACATGACACAAATTTGATCCGCCAATCCCGCAACTACGGAAAGATCATGTGTAATCCANATAAGTGCNGTACCNATTTGAGAACAAAGCTTTTGCACTTCATAGAGGATCTGACCCTGTATAGTCACATCAAGTGCAGTCGTTGGTTCATCTGCTACAATGAGGTCTGGTTTATTTAGAAGGGCGATGGCAATTGCNACCCTCTGTCGCATTCCTCCAGAGAATTGATGGGGATATGCTCGCAATCTCTCGTCAGGGGAAGCTATGCCAACTTGGCCTAGAGCATCGCGGGCCCGCTGACGAGCAATTTCCTTCGAAATATTTTCATGTGCCCTTATTGCTTCTATCATTTGGGTATCTATCCGCAATACTGGATTTAATGTCATCATCGGATCTTGGAAAATCATTGATATATTTACGCCGCGCAATTCACGCATTCTTTCGGCAGAGACCTTGTTTAAATCTTCGCCTCGATAAAGGATTTCCCCACCAACCACTCGACCTGGCTGATCAACCAAACCAAGAATAGAGAAACCTGTTACCGTTTTTCCAGAACCCGACTCCCCTACTAGNCCTAAAACTTTCCCTGGTTCTATTGAAAAGCTTATCCCGTCAACGGCTTTAGCTACGCCGCCTTTAGTAAAAAAGTAAGTCCTAAGGTCTTTTACCTCTAAAGTTGATTTTTTTTCCAAATTGGTAGCCC
The DNA here is from genome assembly GCA_002701455.1 of Rhodospirillaceae bacterium. Lineage (GTDB taxonomy): Bacteria > Pseudomonadota > Alphaproteobacteria > Thalassobaculales > Thalassobaculaceae. The sequence continues at coordinate 40,343 of NZVJ01000108.1, read as the reverse complement.
GCCTATTTTTGAAGCCTTGGGTTGAGCACATCCCTAAGTCTATCACCAACTAGATTAATACTCACAATCGTAACTAAGAGNGCCAAACCGGGGAAAACACTTATCCAATACTTTCCACTGAGGATATATTCAAAACCATTTGAAATGAGNCGCCCAAGGGACGGCTCCGTCTGNGGCATTCCTAGACCCAAAAACGANANTGTCGCCTCCAAAGAAATGGCATGTGCCACTTGCATTGTCCCTACCACTATCATTGGTGCTATACAGTTGGGCAGCAAGTGCCGAAACATTATTCGATTTTTTGATAGACCTAGACAAACTGCTGACTCTATATATTCTCGCCNGCGTTCCACTAAAGCAGTACCCCGAATTGTTCTCGCGTAATAAGCCCACTGAACAACAACTAATGCTATTAGCGTCTTGTCTACCCCTTTNCCAAGAGTAACCAATAATACAAGTGCAACTAAAATTGCCGGAAAGCTCAACTGTATATCAACGATCCGCATAAAGAGCGCATCAATCCGTCCGCCAGCATAAGCTGAAAGGAGACCAAAACTTATACCTATCAACATTGCTATAATACCGCTACCAATACCCACACCGAGACTAATCCTCAGACCGTAGATCATAGCGCTCACCATATCGCGCCCCGCACCGTCTGTCCCCAAATAGGCGACTGTTCCAGACATCATGGCTTCGCCTGGAGCAAGTCTACTATCTAATATAGTAACGGAGGTTAGATCATACGGATCAGTTGGCGTTAAAATCGGGGCAAAAACCGCTAATAAGATAATGCCTACAATTACAATGAAACCCATCACTGCCAGCCTCGACTCGCAAAAATCCGATAGAAAACGCCTAAAAGGAGTATCTACGCCTTCAAATTGTTTAAGGTTTCCCTCTTGATCCTCCGCAATATTTTGGTCTGTAGTTGTCATGATTTAATATCCTGAAGGCGCACACGTGGGTCGAGTATCGAGTATAATATGTCTACTACAAGATTTATGAATACAAAGAGGAAGACAATGATCATCAAATAAGCAACAATAATNGGCCTATCCAAAAGACCAATCGAATCAATAAGCAATTTNCCCATACCTGGCCATGCAAACACAGTTTCAGTNACCACTGAAAATGCCACCANGCCNCCAAATTCAAGACCTAAAACTGTCACAACCGGTATCAAAATATTTTTTAATACATGAACTAATATTATTCGGGACTCCTGCAGTCCCTTTGCTTTTGCAAATTTTATATAATCTTGGTGCATGACCTCGCGGGTTCCCGCCCTAGCCAAACGTATGACCATAGACAATTTAAACAGTGCGAGATTAACCGCCGGCATTAATACATGACTGAAACCGTCCCAACTAAAGATACTTATAGGCATTCCGAGAATAACTTGGACATCTCCTCTGCCCGTTGAGGGTAACCACCCAAGCATGACAGCAAAGAGAAGTATCATCATAATACCCACCCAAAATGTAGGGAGACTAAAGCCTAGTATTGATCCCGTCATAATGCTTTTAGAAGCCCAGGACTCCGGTTTAAGTCCGGCCCAGACACCCAACGGTATCCCAAATACTATCGCTATCATTAACGAGACTACAGCGAGTTCCATCGTGGCGGGCATTCTATCTAATATAAGCAGTAAAGCGGGTTCGTTAAAAACAAACGACTCTCCAAGATTTCCTTTAAGAGCCTTTGAAATGAAGATCCCATATTGCACTAAGAACGGTTTATCCAGTCCCATAGACTTGATCATTTCTTCCCGTTCTTGTTGGTCGGCATCGTCGCTGACCAAAATCTCAACCGGGTCTCCTATAAGAAATACACCAGAGAAGACAATGAAAGACATAATCACGACAACTACGCCCGACTGCAGTAGACGCCTTATTATGAAAACCGACATATTTCCCCTATAAACCCAATTCGCTTTGGCTGATAGAACAAGCCAAATTTATCCGAAAAACAGTTTTGGGGCTGCGCTTTCGCGCAACCCCTCTACTTTTTACTTAACTGGGATGTAATCATGTCCCGTTGTACGCTCGTCAGCGCGCGGGTTAAACTTCAACCCTTTGCGCGTTGCCCAGGTATTAACCTGATAATGCAATGGAATTATGCCTTGATTTTCACCAATAGCTAGTTCCGTTGCTTCAGCCAATAGCTTACCACGCTTAGTGTCATCTACAGTAGCCAATGCATCATTTATCAGACCGTCCACCTTAGGATCAGAATGTCTCCCTCGATTTGACGCACCCATTCCCTTTGACTTGTCATGCGTCGCTAGCAGTGACTTCAATGGACTTGATGGCTCCCCTGTACCAGACCCCCAGCCGACTAGGACAAAGCTGAATTCTGGCAGGCCCTTTGCGCCCTTGGATGCTCGTTTAAAGTAAACGTTCTTGGGCATCGTCACCACTTTCGTGGGAATTCCTTGAGCAGATAACATCTGTCCAATGGCCTCGCATATTTTAGCATCATTTATATAGCGATCATTTGGACCATGAATAGTTAATCCAAAACCGTCTCCCCAGCCTGCTTCTTCAAGTAATTTTTTCGCGCCTTTAGGGTCATACTTTTCAAAGCTTAGTTTCTTCGAACGACCGAANAATCCCTCTGGCANCAACTGACCTGCAGGGATAGCAACGCCCTCCATAACCCTTTCGACGATAGCCTTGCGATTAATCATCATCGAAATAGCTTTTCGGACCTTTGGATTTTTAAGTGGGTTCTTATCAAGCGGCTTACCATCTTTGGTGGTTACGAATGGCGATTTGTCTCTGAACTGATCCATGTGGAGATAAATCACGCGATTGGATACACCTGAACTCAGCGTAACTTTAGAGTTTTTCTTAAGTCTCTCGATATCTGAGGTTGGGACGTTGTCGATAGCGTCGACATCGCCAGCCAGCAGTGCCGCTACCCTGGCGGGTTCAGCTTTAATAAACTTGAAAGTAATCTTATCCCAAGGCTGTTCAATAGGGCCTTTATATCCGGCGAACTTTTCTAGAACAATCCGATCACCCTTTTTCCACTCTACAAATTTATAGGGTCCCGAGCCTATCGCAGCCAATCCGTTATTGAAGTCTTTAGCTGAAATACCCTTATTCTTCCCACCAGTACCTTTAGCTTCACTTGACATAATCATGACCGTCGTTGTGTCATTTGGCATCAATGGATAAGGTTTTTCCGTAGTGATATGTATAGTGTAATCGTCAATTTTCTTTAAAGTTTTGCCCTTGGTATAAGTTCTAAAACTTGAATTCCCCCCCGTGTAATTAGCTGCTCTATCATAAGAAAAAATGACGTCATCAGCAGTTAGATCTGAACCATCATGAAACTTGATTCCCTGTTGGAGCTTATACTCCCAGGTTGTTTCATTTATTGCCTTCCATGATTTTGCTGCCCGACCAAACATTTTATCCATTTTGGGGGTCCAGTCATTCAATCGGTCGAATATTTGCCCTAACATGGCGTTATTTGGCCCAAGATTATGAAAATATGGATCGATAGAAGATGGTTCTGATCGAATTCCTATAACAATATCCGCAGCCTGCAGCGGTGTTGAGAGCATTAAAACCGCTCCAGCGGTCAGCCCCAATCGTCGCAAAGATTTCATTTTAATCTCCTGTGAGCTAGTTTTTTAAAGTTTTTATTTCGTACAATTTAACATTNAGTTACAACAGGTAACATGGACTAAAGCTCTCCAAGAGGCAATCCCTCATATAAAGCTATGTTTGAGTTTCTTCAATCAAGGAAAAAAAACTTTCTGCATACCTTAAATGCCCGAATTCAACACGACGAAACAAGTCGAAATTCCGGTANAAAGTGACGCAAGTATCAATGATCATCCAACATGCGATAAAAAGCCAAAAACCTCTAGTTTTGGCCCTGACCATAGGAGCATTTGGCGGCCTGTTATTTGCNTTTTGGGAACTACCACTTCCTTGGATGCTTGGTTCAATGGTATTTGTGACAATCGCAGCAATCTCTGGCTGGTCCGTTAAATTACCCTACGCATTGAGACAATGTATGGTCGTTTTCATAGGCGTTATGCTCGGTAGCCAATTTACACCAGACCTACTGGAAAGACTTAGCAGCTGGACATTCTCAGTCGCTGCCATGGTTGGTTATATCTTCATATCGATGCTACTTGTTCTATTCTACTTATACAAATTTGCCCATTACGACCCCATCACTTCCTACTTTTCGGCTGCACCCGGTGGTCTAAACGACATGACGATAATTGGAGGCGAAATGGGAGGAGACGACAGGGCAATCGCCTTAACACAAGCATCACGGGTATTATTCGTCGTTCTCACTATGCCNTTTATGTTTAGGATATTCGGTGGATATGAACCTCCCGAAGGGCTTCTCCCAGAAGGACCAGGATTCGATCTTCCATTTTCCGAATGGTTAGTAATGGGAATAAGCGTCACACTAGGTCCGTTTTTAGCAAAATGCCTTCGATTACCCGCGGCTTTCTTACTCGGTGCCATGATTTTGACATCTATTGCCCATATCAANGGATGGGCAAGTTCCTCCCCTCCCGTTGGACTTGTCGCTATCGCCCAAGTTGTACTAGGAACTGCCATAGGATGCAGATTCACCGGAACCAAACCTTTCGAAGTTCTCAGGGTTTTAAAAATTTCGATAGGATCAACCTTTATTCTTATGTCAACTGCCGTAGCAGGAGGTCTATTAATAGGCGAAATCACCGGNNTNCCNTGGTACCTTGTTACATTAGCTTATGCACCCGGAGGACTCGCAGAAATGAGCCTGATAGCTATCGGGATCGGGCAAGACGTCCCCTTCGTAGCGACCCATCATCTTTGCCGAATAGGGATCATTGTTTTATTTGCACCCCTAGCTTTTAAACTTTTAAAGCAATATTTTNNCCAGAGAAAAAAACACTAGTGAACAGGTATCAAAGTTGCAGCATCGACCCGCCAGCAAACCGTAACATTGCTTCCAATTCTATACTTGGTCTTCGTTTGCTGCACATCATTCAGTTGGCTGATAACCAGAGGTTCTGCGTTCTTGTCGGTAATACGTATACGAAAAGTGGAAACACCNCCATGATATATTATCTCTAGCAAACTTCCTCTGACACAGTTAACGTTCTCTTTATTGTCATCTGCAATATTAATATCCTGCAATTTCATTTTTTCTGGCCGAATAATAGCCTGAACACTATCCTTGACCCGAAAACTATTAGTAGCCGTTGATATGATTTCCTGATTGATATCAGTCAACATTACATACGTTCGATCTTTTTCAACTCTTGTGACCGTTCCCGTCAGGCAATTTGCGGACCCTATAAAGTTAGCTACAAAAGAATTTTTTGGCCTCTCATATAATACTTTTGGCTGATCCACCTGTTGAATTTTTCCCTCATTCATAACAGCGATTTTGTCCATCATGGACAAAGCTTCCTGTTGGTCATGCGTAACCATGATAAATGTGATACCTACATCTTTTTGGATCTTTACCAGCTCATATTTCATGATTTCTCTTAATTTTGCATCTAAAGCAGCAAGAGGTTCATCTAGCAAAACTACCTTTGGCTGCATTATTAAGGCACGAGCTAGAGCTACCCGTTGAAGTTGGCCGCCAGATAGTTCGTTTGGCCGGCGCCGTTCCAGACCCGATAAATCAACGATATCCAAAATAGCTCCAACCCTCTCTTTTATTTTTTCGGGCAGGATACCTTTCAATTTCAAACCATACCCTATGTTCTCTTCTACCGACATGTGCGGAAAAATGGCATATGACTGAAACACTGTGTTTACTGGGCGGCGATTTGCCGGGACGGAGTTCATACTAAGCCCATCAATGATTATTTGACCTGAGCTTGGCTGCTCTAAACCGGCGATAAGTCTCAGGAGGGTGGTCTTGCCGCAGCCCGAAGGTCCCAAAATGCCGTAAAATTCTCCTGCTTTGATGGTAAGGTCTACAAGTTCAACAACATTTTTTCCGTGAAATTCTTTTGACAAACCTTGCAAGCTAATCAACGGCGCGTTCATTTGGAACTTGCCTTTTTCAAACTCTCTTTCTGGAAGAGCATTGCTGTACCGACTGAAAAAATTGTCACAATTATAAGGATAGTTGAAGCAGCATTTATCTCGGGAGTAACGGAAAACCTTATCATAGAGTATATTTTAACCGGTAATGTAACTGTCTCAGGACNAGATGTGAAAAATGTAATTACGAAGTCGTCTAATGACAAAGTGAAGGCTAATAATCCACCAGCGATGAAGCTGGGTTTTAAATGAGGAAACCAAATATCTCTAAAAATATGCCAGCCCTTNGCACCTAAATCCCTTGCCGCTTCTTCGCATTCTCCATTTAAGCCTATAAGCCTTGCCCTTATAACAATAGCCACGAAGGGAAAACAGAACAAACTATGAGCAAAGATTATTTTCGCNAGACTTACCGGCCAAATGAGGTCTGATGGCCAGCCAATCCAGTTAAAAAATATTAAAAAAGCAATACCAATGCATATCTCTGGCACAATGACAGGAACCATTATTATTCCTTGGTATAAGGGTTTCAAAGGAAACTTAAAACGCCATAATAAAACAGCCGTTAAAACACCTAGCAGCAGACTAAGTATTGTCGTGATGAGCGCGATTGTCAGTGAATTTACAAAAGCCTCCAAGAGCATCTCATTAGACAGCAACTTCTTATAGTATTTAAAGGTAAATCCTTTCCAAACAATATTTCTGCGACTATCGTTGAAAGAAAACACTATCAAAACAACGATTGGCGTATAAAAAAACAACAATGTTGCTAGAAGAGAAATATTTAGCCANGGGTTTCGCAATCTNAANTTACCTACTGTTATGAGTTTGCCGATTGACACTATCTTAACTTTTTTTAGCCAGAATTTTTTTACGCTTTGAAATTACCAGCCACGCGGTTATTGCGCCGCAGGTTAAATAAATTAAAACCATAGAAAGAGCTGCGCCAAAAGGCCAATCATTCGCACGTTTGAATTGACGTTCAATAACATTTGCTATCAGTTGTCCATCCGTTCCTCCAAGCAGCTCAGGTGTCAAATATGAACCCAGCGCAGGAATAAATACCAGCATGCAACCAGCTATAACGCTAGGTCGAATTAAAGGAAGAACGATGTAGCGGTAAAGTTGCGCGGTCGAGCTTCCAAGATCTTCAGCGGCCTGTTTGAGTGTTTCATCAAAACCTTCTAACCCAGCGTAAATAGGAAGGATCATAAAAGGAAGGTGTATATACACNAAACCGATGATTATGGCTGCATCGTTATATAGAAATGGTATTGGTTCAAATGCTATTCCCAGGCGAGTTGTAAACCATTCCAGACCGGAATTTAAAACGCCGCGCGTTCTCAAAACAGCAATTAGTGCATAGGTTCTAATAAGCAGATTAATCCAAAACGGAAGCATTAGNAGGATTAAAACTGTCAACCTCCAATTTTGCTGGATTTTTGTAATCGATAATGCAACGGGAAAAGAAATAACAAGGCACAAAAATGTTGTAATTCCCGCTATGTAAATACTTTTTATAAGAATTTTCAGATAGAGAGGATCTGCCACCCGCCGGTAATTATCTAACACCCATGTCAACTGTATATTTATCAACCCGTCTTTTTGCGAAAAGCTATATACGATAATTATTACAGTCGGGACCAGAAGGAAAAGCACTATCCAAATAGTCGGGGGTAGAAACGTTAGCAGGAACAGCTTTCTATTATCTTTATTCTGAGCGTTACCACCGTCTGACAGCATCCGCTTACGCCGCCAAGACCCTAGTCCACGCCTCGTCGTATAATCTCGCTGCTTCTTCCCCNTTATAAATCGAGGATTCNCATGATTTCAGTGTCATAGNAGAAGGATATATTGCTGGATTATTCTTATACTCATCCGGCATGAGCTTCCTTGCCGCTATATTCGGAGTAGCATATTGGATAAAATCGGCAATTGCCGCGCCAACCTCAGCCTCCAACAAGTAATTTATGAATTTGTGCGCATTTTCAGGATGCGGTGCTCCCTTAGGGATAGCTAAAGCGTCTTCCCAGACAGCCGAACCNTCCTTCGGAACGACATAAGAGATGTCAGGGTCCTCCTCCATAATTTGCAGTATATCCCCGTTCCATTCCATAGCCAGATCTACCTCGCCCGAAAGCAAGAGATCTTGGCCATTATCTGGCGCAAAAGTTTTAACGTGTGTCTTCTGCTTTATAAGAAGTTTCTCCGCCTGAGAAATTATTGCTGGATTAGTCGCGTTGAGGGAATGCCCCAGATATTTGAAGGCAGCACCGAGAACGTCGCCTGCTTCACTCAAGAGAGCTATTTTTCCACTATATTTGGATGAGTCTAGTAGCCATTCCCAGCTATCCGGAGTGCCATCCACTTTAGACTTTCTATAGCCAATCCCCATTGTGCCCCACATATAGGGAAGAGAGTAGCGNCGGCCAGGGTCAAAGCCNGCATTCAAAAACGTCGGTTCGACATTTANACGATTAGGTATTGNACTATTATCCAATGGCATAAGCATGTCTGCTATTATCATTCTTTCAACAAAATCGCTGGANGGCACNATNAGATCGTATCCCGGATTACCTGNTCTAAGTTTTGCAAACAATTCATCGTTGTCTGAAAACAAATCCATTTTTACATCGATGCCGCTGAAGCCTTTAAAATCATCAAGAGTTGTCTCACCTATGTAGGTATCCCAATTATAAAAATTGAGGGTAGATCCTCCGCTAGCTTTAGTTAAAGCCGGTGAAAGAGATATCCCAGCNGCTAACATTCCGGTACCTGCCAGAAANCCCCGTCGCGAAATGCGATTTCTAAAATATAATGTCATGCAATCAAACCCCATGGTGCCACAACACTTGGTGCCAATATACACGCCTAGTGTTCTGGTTCAAAACAAACTATCCAACGTAGCTCTTATCCAATAAAATAGGCCGGATTAATAACCGAGCAAATGAGNGATGTCGTCCAAATTAAAAATNGAGCCAACATTTAGTANAGCANNAAAAACTGACGCCAATATTTTAAAAAAATTGATACAGGAATACTATCAATTTGATAATCAATCAGTTAGCGAGGAGAAAATTGACTCATCCTTGTCTTTTGCTTTGGAGGACAATCCATACGTCAGCATTTGGTTAATTGACATAGAAGATACCATTGCAGGATATTTTGTTATTGCNATAGGTTTCACCGTAGAGGCTGGNGGCAAAGATGGGTTTCTAGACGAACTCTTCTTAAGAGAACGCTTCCGCGGAAAAGGTATTGGGCGTAAGGCTATCAACTTTGCTATCGAACTCTGCCCCAGACTTGAAATTCAAAGATTGAGTCTCGAGGTAGAAGCGCATAACTCGCGAGCTCAACGGCTTTATGAAGATATTGGTTTTTTCCCTCACGATAGGTTATTAATGTCTTATTGGATTAAATGACTTCTTTATATTNTCTCTACATGGGGTATGATTAGCGTAATGGCCGAGAGATCACCTGTCCTTTCAAAATTTTTAAATGCGCACCTAAACGCTGCAAAGGCTTTGCCTGATTCATCCNTCAGAATATTTTTTGAAAAATGCCATCAAGCATTAAAGAAAAATATAGGAAAACCCCATAATCATAACACCAAAGAGCTCCCTCCTGTATGCAAACACTTACCGGATGCCCTTCACTTAGCATCTCAAGCATCGGCCTCTATGAAGAATTTAGGAGAGGCGTTTGGAGAAGTATCCGAAAAACTGCACTGGCAACCGCGTCTTGATTATAAAGAACAAGGGGACGATTTCTATAATGGCCACGCAAATGCAGTTATTATTGGAGACGGGGGTCTTGAAAATCATAGCGCTGTCAGAGTGGGAGCTAGTTTAATTGCTCCCAATATTGAATATCCAAACCATCGGCATCCCCCTGAAGAGGGTTACTTAGTACTTAGCGAAGGTGAGTGGCGCCAAGAGGCCAACCCTTGGCTAGCGAGAAAGTCTGGGGAAACGATACATAACCCTCCCAATATATGGCATGCTATGAGAGCNGGTGGAAAACCGCTCCTNGCTATTTGGATGCTCTGGATGGAAACAAGCAACTAAATTTGATTAGGAAAATAATCCTCGCAATTCCCTTCACGATATACATCCGCAGTACAGCAGTGCAAGCCACCGCCAAACGCGTAAGCATCTCTTAAATCGACTTCGATAACTTCCATGCCTAACTTGTCTAATTGGTCCGCTTGATAAATTTCCGATTTTTCAACGCAAACCGTTTTGGAGTCCAGTACCAATACGTTCATAGACAGCCAAACCGACGAGTAGCATAGTGGCGGCGGTGAATTATGCGCGGGTTGCGCCGCGTCGATGATTTCCCACCCGTTTTTTTCGAACATCATCCGTTGTTCCTGGGGCAACCGTCGTTGAGGATTGTTTAAAATGAGACCGGGCTTTATGGGCGTAAACGTTGCATCAATATGAATTGGGTAGGGGTCACCAGGAAAGTTTACGGTATGCACACGATGCTCGGGGAAGTGCCTCGACAACCAGTTGATACCTTTAAGATTGGTTGTAAAGCCATGCTGAACTATTAAGTCGCGGCCAAAGCGGAGCACATCGGCCGCATCAAATAACGGTTCCTCTTCGGTCGTTACAAAGAACTTTTGTTCTGTCCACTCCAGTCGTTTTTCAACGCCTATCTTGTCGGATAGATAGTCTGGCCTGTAATCGGCGTCAGTTAATCTCGGTTTGGGAGCGGCCTCATGGCGCATGTTTAAATCCTCAGCATAGTAACGCTGAAGCAATGGGCGATAACACAAATATTCAAACCACCGACATCTGTAAGACATGGTGGCTTCTAATATTTCTTTTCCAACAGTCAGCAAAACATCTCTTGGAGGCATGCAGCCGAACATTGTCTCGGACTTCCAATCAGGTGTGGAAGTAACTTGATTAAAGTCGATTGGCGTTGGTCTATCTACCCTTATACCTCGATCCTCTAGCTGGTTAGCGAACTTATCCAGTAGTTCGTTCGCTTTATCAATTGTGTCTGTTGGCCGCGGACCGAATTGCCCCCGCATATCGCTATCTTCAGGTACTTTTGCATCAAGAGCTGGCTCAGGGGCAGGAATGCATGTGCCATCTGCTCTTCCAACGATAACATGCCTTAGTGGGTCCCACTCATTCCAACTTGAAACAACAGTCGGCATCGTGTTCTGGATCATTTCCAAAGCTCCATAATTTCAAAACGCACAAACAACGTTAAATTAATTTAAATAGACCGGTGAAATACTAATTACGGCAAGTCTTCTTACAAGAGCTTCTAATTCGGCTCCAACATGACTTTTATTTGATCACTAGGCCTCTTCAGATTTTCAAAAGCTTCGGGAAATTGCTCAAACCCAACACTTTGTGTGACAAGTCCTTTAACATCTATACGCTCCTGAGCTAACATCTCAAGCGTCATCTGAAAGTCTGCCTGCTCATAACAAAAACAAAATATTATATCGACTTCCTTTACCACAGCTGTCGCAGGTTCAAAGCGATCGCTGACCATACAAAGGCCAACTACAACAACCTTTCCATAATTAGACACATAATCAATCGAAAGCTGCATCGTGCCAGCCACGCCTACCGCATCAAAAATTGTTGATGGTGGAGTTCCTACTATTTTTTCAAAGGTCTCTGGAACGTTCGAAACGGAAGCATCTATAAAGCCAGTGGCTCCAAAATCACCTGCTTTTTCTGCTCTGTCAGCTACCAAATCGCTTACAATAATATGCCTGGCACCAAAAAACTTGCACCAAATCGCAACAGAGAGCCCAACAGGACCACCCCCTACAATCAAAACATCATCACCGGCAGTGACTTGAGCTCTTTTAACCGCATGCAAACCAACCGCTANAGGCTCGACAAGAGCACCTTCTTGGAAAGTTACNCTGTCGGGCAAACGNAAAGTCTCCTTGGCGCCAATACGTANAAATTCTGAATAGGCACCGGGATTTCCTGGGGTCGCGCGGTTCAATGCCAGAGAGCAACGGTGAGGCCTGCCTGCGATACAATCGCTGCAATTAGCGCAACCTATTTGAGGCATTGCACATACTCTCTCGCCTATCTTCCAGTCTTGCTTTACATTTCTACCTATTTCAACAATTTCACCCGAGAATTCGTGCCCCATGACAGCTCCAGGGTGGATATCTCTAAAACCCGATTCTTCGTTATTAATTTCTGACCAATGCAAGTCAGTGCCACAAATACCGCACGCGCATACCTTTATCACCATATCGGTTGGCGCGGGAATTGGGTCTTCTATCTGCTCTATAGATAAAGGCAATCCAGAATTTTTAAATACCGCAGCCTTCATAACGCATCCTTCCATAAATATAAAATGCCGAAGTCTTGAAACTTTGAGTTGCTCATCCCGAACCTTATTAATGATGATAACATTTATCTTTAATATGTTAAAAAAATTACTCAATTGCCAAAGTAATAATGCAAAAATACTATCATTAAGCAGACTTCTAATGTTAACGAAAAAACAAATTTAAGTTCAAAGAGCAGTCCTTCCGCCAATATAATCTGACAAGCGGCGATGGATAGATATTATGGGGACCNAGGGTATGACCAGCACTTCAATTTTAAGGCATTTCGTTCAGGCTTATAATTTATCAGCAAGTTCCGAAAATAAGATACATGATGACGCTGTCGCAAAAAAATTCGGTTTTCAAGGCGGCCTTGTGCCAGGGGTAGAGGTATATGCCTACATGATTTATCCAATGCTTCAACACTTTGGAGAAGAATGGCTGCACAGTGGTTATGCAGAATGTCGATTACTAAAGCCTGTCTATGACGGAGCACGGACAGATATTAGTGGTGATTTTTCTGGCGAAAATTTATCTCTAGTGGTTGAAAGCTCAGGCGAGAAATGTGCCNCCGGTCTCGCTTCAATATCCAACGGCTCACATCAATCAAAGAAGACTAAATTTCAAGAGGTTGAACTACCTGAATTTGAAAAACGGCCCAAGGCATCAAAGGTGTCGCTCCCAATTGGAAAAACCCTCGGAACCTTCAAGCAGATTATGTCTGAAGATGATCAAGTTCAATATCTTCAGGATGTGAGCGAACCGAGCGGCATTTTTAAAAAAGAAAAAATTATCCATCCAGGCTGGATCTTGCGTATGGCTAATAGAGCATTGTCAATGAATGTTTTACTAGGGCCATGGATACATGTAGGAAGCAAAATTCAAAACATAGAAGCCGCCTATATTGGTCAAACCATAGCAGCACATTCGGAAGTNACNGATTTATATGAAAGAAAGGGTCATAACTTTGTCGAGATAGACGTATCNGTTATCGGNGAAAGAGATNNATTTTTAACACATATTCAACACACNGCTATTTATAGACCGAGGCAGGTCACAGAAGCAGCATAAGTCTCAAGGAGGATTTACATATGCCAGAATTTTTTAAAGCCGATAAGGATGGTCATATCCTTACAATTACACTAAATCGACCCGAACGCATGAATGCACTNCATTCCCCAGCACATTTCGAGTTACATGAAATTTTTGACGAATTTGAAAAAGACCCGGATATTTGGGTGGGTATCTTGACTGGCGAAGGTGAGAGAGCCTTCAGTGCTGGAAATGATTTACGTTGGCAAGCAGAAGGGGGTTCTCGNGAGAAGCCCAAAAGTGGGTTTGGCGGTATAACTGAGCGTTTCGAAAGAACGAAACCTCTCATAGCAGCGGTAAACGGCGTGGCAATGGGTGGGGGATTTGAACTTGCCCTTGCGTGCGATGTAATCATCGCAGCAGAGAATGCTTTATTTGCATTGCCGGAACCCAAGGTCGGACTGGCCGCGCTGGCAGGGGGTCTTCACCGACTTCCTAGAATGATACCCTTAAAACGAGCAATGGGGATGATATTAACGGGAAGACATGTACCGGCTGCAGAGGGGTATCAACTNGGCTTTGTCACCGAGTTGGTGCCAGAAGGCCAAGCAGTGCCAGCCGCAAAGGATTTTGCAAAACAAATTCTAGAATGCTCTCCGGTGTCGATCCGAACCAGCCTTGATGTAATACGGCGTGGTCTAGAGNACAGCGATGTCAAAGAAGCAATGCTTAAAGAATATGATAGCGTCAAAACACTATATGGCAGTGAAGATATGATCGAGGGTCCATTAGCTTTCTCAGAAAAAAGAAAACCAAACTGGAAAGGNCGTTAATTTGAATCCAAGTCGACCGAACACCGTTCGGCTTCAAAGAATTGCAAGAGCGTATCGAGAAACCGGTGCTCTTTTGGCTGCTGTTGAACTCGATCTATTCTCTAAAATTAGTGAAGGCGCAAATACAGAAGGCCTTCTTGTAAATTCATTAGGTATAAGCAAACTCAATGCGGAGCGTATTATCNTTGCGTGCCTCGGGTTAGNGTTAATTATCCGGAATCAAGAATTTATTGAGAATGCTCCAGATGTGGAAAGGTTTCTAGTCAAATCGAAATCGACATATGCTGGAGAGTGGATGTTTTTTACACATCCAGATTGGGATAAATGGGGTCGGTTAACTGAATTTCTAAGAGATAGTTCACCCCCAAAGTTAGATAATAAGACAGTTAAAAATATTACTCTTTCTGAGGCTCGGCGCTATCACGGAGCTACTTTTAGTATCGGGCGAGGAGCTGGCCGGCAATTTCTTAGACAAGTAGATCTTGCTCATAGAACTAAAATTCTGGATATCGGAGGCGGCTCAGGAGCCTATTGCATAGAAGCATGCAAAAAGTATCCCAAGCTGACTGCTACCGTGTTAGACCTTCCCGAAGTAGCGATAATAGCTGCCGAATTCATAGAGTCATGCGGTCTTTCAGATCGCATCTCAACATTGGCGGCAGACTTCAATTTTGACCCTTTNCCATCGGATATAGACGTGGCGATTATGGCAAGTAACCTACCCATGTATGGCAGAGAGGCTATAGGCCGCGTCATAACAAAGGCGCATGACGCTCTTCTNCCTGGAGGGGAGATGCACTTGATAGGTGAAGCATTAGACTGCAGCCGGGATGGACCGGCTGACCCCGCTATGTGGGGCCTTGCTCAAACACTAAACAACTCAACTGGTTTGGCTCANTCTGTTAATGAGTGCATTCAATATTTCAAGACAGCAGGATTTATGGAAGTTCAAGTAAACGAATTTATACCTGGTGTGCTGCAGCGGATAAGCGCCGTGAAGAAAACGTAATTTTACTCGATAAAATTTGCTCNCATCCATCTCTTTCGTCTTCTTTGGAGGCGATCNNTAGATGTTTCNTCTTCATAGTGGGCTGCNGCTGGNGCCTTAATANTTTNGTCTGGAATATCCAATGCATTTACCACNCATGTTGCAAGGAGCATTCCATTTTCGGGATCTTCCATAACGGCCGCAACATATATNCCGCATTCTTTGCAAACCAAAAAGTCTGTTATTNCCAAGCCAAATCGATATTTAGACAGTTTANTTTTATCCTTGATATGNACTTGCAGTTCACCNTCAGGATCGGCCGTTGCCCTAACGTTATGTTTCCTGCAAAAACTGCATTGGCATGCCCTTATTGGTAATTCGTCAAAAGATCCAGAGATGTTGAAGTGCAAAGTGATATTTCCACAATGGCAACCGCCATTTATTACCTCAGCCATAATTGCTTTCCTCTTCAGGACCNTCACATTTTTAAATTTATATTTTTTTCTCGGTAGAGAACATAGAAACCTGCTGAAACTATAATAATCGCGCCGATCCACATATCCAAGCTTGGGACATCGTTAAAAATCAAATACCCCAANACTGATACCCATATTAGCTTGGTATAATTATAAGGTGCCAAAAGCGAGGCTTCAGCTCTGTCGAATGCGCTAATCATACACAAGTGGGCCATAGCACCCATAGCTCCAGTAGACAGAAAAACAAAAATATGTGTGATAGACGGGGTTACCCATACGAAAGGCACAATTAGGCTGGACCAAGCCAGTCCTCCAAGACCTGTATAAAATAAAGTNNTATGTGTCCTTTCNGTTGCAGCCAGNAACCTGGTTATAATTTGAAANAGNGCAAAGAATAGAGCTCCCAGCAATGGCATAACTGAAGCCAAATGCCAGAGATCACCGCCAGGACGGATTATTATAATAACTCCTACTAAACCAATAGCCACCGCGCTCCACCTATGTATATCCACGTGCTCTTTGAGGATCGGGACAGAAAGGGCTGTTATGAACAATGGAGCTACAAACCCAATCACAGTGGCTTCGGCTATTGGCAAATAAGTTAGACCGATGAANAGGCTCGATATCGAACAAACCAAAAAAGCAGGCCGTATAATTTGCAGCAAAGGCCTTTCAGTTCTCCTTAGATTGGAAAATTTTTCACCCTTGAAAAGAAAAAAGACCCATAATGTCAAATTTATTCCAACGAAATAACCCCAAACAAGCTGGATTGAGTGAAGGTCCTTTGTGAATACTTTACAAACCGTATCAACGACAGAAATAAGAAAAATTGCTGTCATAAAGAATATGACACCCTTTAAAGGATGCTGTTTTTTATAAGAAACCGACATCTCCCATTACTTTCTGAAAAAAAACAGAAAGGCGGAGAGCCTATCAAGATAGCCCGATAAACACGANGCGTTACCAACCCAGAAGAAGGTCACTTGACCGAGAAGCTTTCCCCGCATCCGCAACGGCTCATTTCGTTGGGATTATTAAAAACAAATCCGGAAGACATTTTACCCTCTTGATAATCCATTTCGGATCCTAGGATAAACATAACAGCGGTTGGATCTATAAAGAGTGTGACACCACTNTCTTCTACTTTATCCTCAAATTTCTTCTGCTCCGTCGCATATTCGACAAAGTAACTAAGTCCTGAGCAGCCAGTAGATTTTACACCCACCCGCAGGCCAAGTATTTTTTTATCTTCACTTTTTTCGATCAGATATTTTGCTCTCTTTACTGCGGCGTCGGTGAGAGTGATCGGTGCTTTTCCTGGTTCAAACTGTAACATTTGTGGACCTCATATTACCTTTGGCAATAATATACAGATTTTCTAAATATTAGAACAAAAATTAATCAATAGATATTAAGGATTAATTTTGCATCCTCAGTCATCCTATCCTGNGTCCAAGGAGGTTCCCATGTTAAGACCACTTCAACCTCTCCTACACCATCAACCCCAGAAACAGTAGCCGCTACATCATATGGCATTTCACCTGCAACTGGGCATGCCGGAGCCGTTAAAGTCATCAGAATACGCACGTCCCCATCTTCAAGACGTTCCGTATCGTATATCAATCCTAAATCATANATATTGACTGGTATTTCTGGATCATGAACGGTACGCAGTGCTTCTACTATTGCTTCATCGGAGGCTCTTTGNTGCCCTTCCACTAACTTAGCTCCAGCTCTTGCTGATGTTCCTTCTGGTACTGCCGGCTCGGTTAGAAATGATCCGTATGGATTGGTTTCTGATCCAAACTCANTCATTTAAATATCTCCCGTACCTTTTCTAAACTCTCTGCCAGAATATCTATATCTTCTCGAGTGTTATACAAACCGAGGCTAGCTCTGGCGGTGGATGGAAGATCAAATCGTTCCATTAGCGGCTGTGCACAGTGATGACCCGCTCTAACCGCTACTCCATTTTGATCAATAATGGTAGCAATATCGTGAGGATGCGCACAGTCCATTGTAAATGATATTACACTCACCTTCCCGGGGGCCGTTCCCACCAAATTTAAACCTTTAATGGAAGATAACTTCTGCATAGCATAATTAAGTACATCCAACTCGTGTTCGCCAATAGCTTTTAAACCGTAGCTATTGATGTAATCTATCGCCTCACCTAATCCGATAGCTTGAGCGATTGGCGGGGTTCCTGCTTCGAACTTATCTGGAAGGTCTGCCCAAGTTGTTTTTTCAAAAGAAACCGTATTTATCATCCCGCCACCCCCTTGATACGGGGACATGAGTTCTAAAAGTTTTTCTTTTCCATAAAGAACGCCAATTCCCGATGGACCNTANANTTTGTGTCCNCCAAAGGCGTAAAAATCAACANCTANNTCNTGAACNTCAATAGGCATATGAACNANNCCCTGAGCCCCATCNANGACNGTTATTGCNCCNTGCGCATGNGCNANNTNNNTGATTTCTTTGACNGNNANNACNGTTCCTAAAACNTTAGANACNTGGCANAAAGCTACNATTTTNGTNCTGTCNGTNANANNNCGTNTAAANTCTTCNANCGTTATCCCACCGTCGTCATCNACNGGNACNACTTTAAGNTCACANCCAACCTGGTCTCTGAGAAGCTGCCAAGGAATGATATTGGAGTGATGCTCGGCATAAGTTATAACTATTTCGTCACCAGGTTTAACATTATCTCTGCCATAGCTATTCGCTACCAAGTTAATTGCCTCGGTCGTACCCTTAGTGAAAATGACTTCGAGATCCTTTTCTGCGTTTATAAAGGACGCAACTTTGGAACGAGCGTTTTCATATCTACTTGAGGCCTGTTCTGATAAATAATGCAATCCTCTATGCACATTAGAGTATTCCTGCTCATAGACATCGCTGACAGCATTTATCACTTGCGCAGGCTTTTGTGCAGAACCTGCTGAGTCTAAATATACCAACTGTTTCCCGCGAACAGACTGGTTCAATATTGGGAAGTCTTGCTTTACTTGATTTGGGTCAAATGTTTTCTTGCTATTATCCATCGCTGCTCTCGAACAACTTTTCTTTCAATAAATCACTCGCTGACTTACTCAATATCTCTCTGATTTTTTGGGATTGAATTTCATCTATTACCTCTCCTAGATATGCCTCTACCAACAAGCGTCTGGCGGACTCCGCATCGATTCCACGAGCCATCAGATAAAAAAGATGCTCTTCTTCCAGCTCACCCACTGTTGCCCCGTGACTGCACCGCACATCGTCTGCATATATTTCCAACTCAGGTTTGCTATCTATTTCTGCCTTATCAGACAACAATAGGGCCCTATTCATCTGATAACCGTCTGTCTTTTGGGCTTCAGGATGAACAAATATCTTTCCTTGAAAAACTCCCTTGGCACGGTCGGCCAATACACCTTTATAAACTTCTCTGCTCCTGCTACCTTCAGCGGCGTGCTCGATAAACGTTGTAT
Organism: Rhodospirillaceae bacterium; assembly: GCA_002701455.1. Lineage (GTDB taxonomy): Bacteria > Pseudomonadota > Alphaproteobacteria > Thalassobaculales > Thalassobaculaceae. The sequence goes on along the minus strand of NZVJ01000108.1, from coordinate 21,187 downwards.
TGTCTATGTGCTGATTTGAAGTGCCTAGGTAGGCACCGTTAATACAACATTCCACTCCTGATGCCGTTATTAGACTACGGACTTCGTTTCTAGACAGTATTCCACCGACGCTCATAACGAAGTTGTCATAGACGGCGCCAGTATTCATACATGCTTGTGTCAACGCTAGATGGGTGGATTTTGCTGTATCATTTTGAAATTTATAATGCCCAAGCCTGGCTCCCGTCTCTATTTGGATATTGCTTACGCAATTTGAAAAATATGTACTTCCAGTGTCACCTGCATGGCTTTCTAGAATATCAATCTGGCTGTTTTCGCCAGCAGAAACAAATATTTTTGAGGAAAAACCAACATGGTCACCACACCCAATCAAAACGATATGAAGCGGGACCTCGGATTTCCAGCCAGCTCTTATCTCGATAAAAAGAGCGTCTGATAAAATTGCATCATTCAACGCTGCAACAGGCAAGCCCTCTTTTGGCGGCATGGCATAATGTTTGTTATCAAAAAGTTTTTTTTGCTCACTTCGTATGTCCTGAAAACTATTTACTAAAACACCTTCACCAATATCAGAAAGGTCTGAGAGTTCCCGTTTAAATTTTCCGTTTATGACGACTATTTTAGGGGCATCAATTGGCAAGATGTTTTGGTCTGGCAGTTTATCTAACTCCGTATTTCGAGGGAGACAAAATCGAGTTTTTGCCAATTTATTGAGATTGGTGTATCGCCAGCTTTCCATTTTAGGGGAGGGCCAACCTAGCTTGTAAAAATCATCTCGCCCCTTTTCTTTTATATCAGACAGCCATTTACCAAGGTTTTGGTGTGCTGGATCACCTCGCGCGGAGTCGATTAAATCGTTAAATGGTAAAGCAGGTTCAACGGGTGTATTCATAGTCAACCCTTGCCAGCAAATTCTGCGTAACCGTTTGCCTCCAGTTCCAGCGCCAGCTCTTTTCCACCAGACCTTTGGATTTTACCATCGGCTAAAACATGGACATGGTCTGGTTCAATGTAGTCCAACAACCTTTGATAATGGGTTATAATCAGCATGCTCCGCTCTTTCGTTCGCAATGCGTTGACACCATCTGCAACCAACTTGAGAGCGTCAATATCTAGACCTGAGTCTGTTTCATCTAATACTGCAAGTTGCGGCTCCAAGACCGCCATTTGCAGAATTTCATTCCGCTTTTTTTCACCGCCCGAGAAACCAACATTTACAGGTCTTTTGAGCATATCATCACTCATATTTAGATCTTTTGCCTTCGATCTAACCAGCTTAAGGAATTCCATCGCATCTGCCTCTTGTTTCCCCTCGTATCGCAGACGTGAATTATAAGCCTCGCGCATGAATGTCATACCCGTGACACCTGGCACTTCGACTGGGTATTGGAAGGCTAGAAACACTCCCTCATTAGCTCTTTCATCCGCTTCAAGTTCTAGCAGGTCTTTGTCCTTAAACGCGACCTTTCCGCGAGTGACTGAGTATCCTTCGCGCCCAGCCAAAACGTAGGACAGCGTGCTTTTACCTGAGCCGTTAGGCCCCATTACCGCGTGAACTTCGCCCGGTTCAATTTTCAAATTTATGCCTCGCAATATTTCATTTTCGCCGACGTTGGCGTGCAGGTTTTCTATCGATAAGATAGACATCTCACTTTTCCCCAAGCATTAATTCAATTTTCTCAATTTTTTTACTAGCCAACGCTGCCTTCGAGGCTTATGCCAATCAATTTTTGTGCCTCTACTGCGAACTCCATGGGGAGCTCCTTCATAACTTCCTTACAAAACCCGTTTACTATTAGCGATACCGCGGCTTCAGATGATAAGCCTCTTTGCATACAGTAAAACATCTGGTCTTCACTTATTTTGGACGTAGTTGCCTCATGCTCAACCCGAGCAGAGGGATTACGTGATTCAATGTAAGGAACCGTATGGGCACCGCACTTATTTCCTATTAGCAGGCTGTCACACTGTGTAAAATTTCTGGCCCCTTCAGCCTTTGGCATGATTTTGACCAGACCTCTGTATGTATTATCAGCTCGGCCAGCGCTTATACCTTTTGAAATGACCGTTGATCGGGTATTTTTTCCAATGTGAATCATTTTTGTACCAGTATCTGCCTGCTGCGCGTTATTCGTAATTGCAACTGAATAGAATTCACCGATCGAATTATCACCCTGCAATATGCAGCTTGGATATTTCCATGTCACAGCCGAACCTGTTTCCACTTGTGTCCAAGAGATCTTGGAATTATCGCCTCTGCAAGCACCTCGCTTTGTGACAAAATTGTAAATCCCGCCAACTCCGTTTTCATCACCTGGATACCAATTTTGAACTGTTGAATATTTTATCTCTGCGTTATCAAGAGTAACTAGTTCAACGACGGCGGCATGCAATTGATTTTCATCCCGTTGTGGTGCCGTGCAGCCTTCTAAGTAGCTTACATAAGAACCCTCATCTGCGATGATGAGAGTTCTCTCAAATTGTCCTGTGTTTTCAGCATTTATACGAAAATAAGTAGAGAGTTCCATTGGGCATCTGAGCCCCTTGGGAATATAAACAAACGATCCATCCGTGAAAACCGCGCTATTCAATGTCGCAAAGTAATTGTCAGAATACGGAACCACTGACCCAATATACTTTTTAACGAGTTCTGGGTATTCGCGAACTGCTTCAGATATCGAACAGAAAATTACGCCCATTTCAGTTAATTTGGCTTTATACGTTGTAGCCACCGAGACGGAATCAAAAACGGCGTCAACGGCAACAACACCGGAGAGGAGCTCCTGCTCTTTTAGAGGTATTCCAAGTTTCTCATATGTTTTCAGCAATTCTGGGTCAACCTCGTCCAGGCTCTTTGGACGGTCAATTGTCTTTGGAGCCGCGTAGTAATAGAGATCCTGGTAATCTATCGGATCATAGCCAACTTTTGCCCAGTCAGGTTCCTCCATAGTCAACCAGTGCCGATAAGCTTTTAAACGCCATTCAAGCAACCAATGCGGTTCCTCTTTCTTTGAAGAGATAAATCGAATGATATCCTCGTTTAAGCCTTTAGGCGCTGTCTCCATTTCTATGTCGGTGACAAACCCGTACTTATACTTATCTACTTCTAATTCTTTTACCTGCTCGGCGGTATTTGCATCAATAGACATAATGGTTCTTTTAACTCATTTCCTAAATATATGTTTCAATTCTTATGCGACTGAGTTGTGTATGGGTTCGGTCTCGATTCCCTTATGTCCAGCTGGACGGTGATTATCAAGTCAGCTAAAGTAAGGTTAAAAAGTGTCTTTCGAATAGCTTCATTAACTTTATTCCAGTTACCTTTCATCGGGCAAAGTGCCTCGATACTGCAATGTTCTGTTGCGCTATCTACGCAGGCTGTCAACGCGATCGGTCCNTCAAAGGCTTCTATAATTTCAGCCNCTCGAACATCTCTNGCGCTGCGCTCGAAAGAGTAACCGCCGCTAGCTCCACGGTGCGAGGCAATTATTCCAGCACTACTCAAAATTTTTAAAATCTTCGATACTGTAGGTAGAGGAATACCTGTCGTGGCGGCAAGTTCAGCCGCGGTCTCCACTTTCCCGCTGTTTTTCGCAAGTTGCCCTAATATGACAACCGCATAATCGGTAAGTCTATTCAATTTAAGCATTGAGCGTCCTTGTTTTCCCCACACCATACATAATCTGTTTTTCAAGAAAAACAATCTTATTCGTACTTAATTAGTACTATTTTAAATTTTTTTTGTAAAATGGACAAAATTTACAGAAAATAAAGTTGGTTCCGCTCTTTAATTACCTAGTTACGAGCAAAAATCCGCATATTTTGATTTCAAAGTTAAATCTTCTATGAATGTTTATTTCTCGCGTGCTTAGAGATAGGTTGCATTTAGACCGTCCATTTGAGACGCTGGGGTAAAATTTGAGAAATGACAAATCCACGCAAACAACGACCTCTTCTGGCTAGTTTCTGGATGATGGGAGCACTCCTGTCTATTTCTGGAATGGCAATTGCCGGTCGTGAGCTTTCTTCTGAGCTCAATGCCTTTCAAATATCATTTACCCGCAGCCTCTTCTGTCTACTGGCGNTGCTAGTAATTTTAANTTTTATTGGATTTCATAAAGTAAAAACAACGCAGCCGAAGTTGCATCTTCTAAGGAATACTATTCATTTTGGCGGCCAGACGGGATGGCTGTATGGCGTGGCTTTCCTTCCACTAGCCGAAGTTTTCGCCATAGAATTTACAGCACCAATTTGGACCGCTCTTTTGGCGGTAATATTTCTAAAAGAACCCCTAACAAAATACCGAACGTTGAGTATTNTTNTNGGATTTGCTGGAATTATNATTATCCTTAGGCCTGGGATGCAGTTAGTACAACCAGCAGCATTGGTTGTGCTGTTTGCAACTTTCTGTTTCGCTTCGACATATGTCTTCACTCGACATATGTCCGCCACGGAATCACCCCTGGCCATTATTTTTTATATGAATCTTGTTCAACTCCCTATAGGNCTAGTTGCGTCTTTGCCCAATTGGAATTACCCCACTGTCCAATGCTGGCCTTGGATAATATTACTTGGNTTGACTGGTCTTGGCTCGCATTTCTGCTTCGCGCATGCCTTCCGGCATGCAGACGCGTCAGTAGTATCTCCTCTTGATTTNATGCGCCTACCTTTGATTGCGNTGGTTGGNTGGAGCATTTATGATGAGTCATGGGATATNATGATTTTTTTAGGTGGAATTATTATATTTTCCGGAAATTTACTTAACTTATGGACGGAACAGAGATTTGCGAAGGACCCTGCAAAGACGATTAATCCAAAGTAGCNTTTATNAAATCTAAAAAAACATATCACTTGAAAATTTTATTTGAAAAAATGGTCCAACAAAGACTTGTCCTTTGGGCAACCAATAGGCTTTAATTATAAAAAAAAAGGTTCTAAAGTTAGAGAGCCCTAAACTTATATACAAATACTATTAGGAAATTTCTGATGCCCTTTGAAATTCTTGCTCTTCACGGTGAGACCTGGCAAATCGAGGCGACCGTAAATAAAAAATCCGAAATAGAGGAAGTCGCCNCGCAAATACTTGGAGAATCTGGTGTAAGCGGGGTTCGCGTAGTTCAAGATAGTATCTTAATCGAAAAATCCATCAATGATTTAGAAGAAGAAGACTTCATATTTGAAAAAATAAAAGAAGCGGTGCAGGAAAAAATATTTGTAGGTGAAATTGATAGCGCCCCCGACTGCAAAGTGCCAGAAGATCTTTTGAAACCCGATGCACTTAAAACACTCAACCGTCTTTTTCGAAAATACCTCGACAAAAACGACATNACTGCCATGGAAGTACTCCATAACGGAAAAGAAATAAAGCGCCTGAACGATGCCGATACTCTAGTGCCATCNGCGATAGGCAAGGTAGCTAAAATTCAATCAGAAAATGGCGACGCAAGCTCGAATGAAAGACGTGATATCTTGTTTGAATTCATGCAGGAAATAACCAACAAGGCTAACCAAGCCGAGGGAAAAGGCCTTCCTGCAATCAAAAACACTGGCTTTACGGAGGCAATATCATCATTAAAGNAGACAGCCTCCCAAGAAGAGCTTGTATATTCGTTAAATGTCATAATAGCGAAAGAATTGATAGATACCCGAAGTTATTGGGGTAAANTGCTTCAAACGGTTCGNTGGGCATCTGATTTGGAAGATAAAGAAGCTGAGGCGGCACTTGACCTATTTGTCGCTGATATATTGGCGAATAATATGGTAATCCAAGACTTATTAGGCGACCAATTGGATCTGGGAAGTGCCGTAATTGAAATGCTGGACTTAGGATCCGGTTCTTTAGAAACCGGTGATATCGAGGAACTCCAAGAGGAAGGTATGGAGTGGACAAAGGCAAAGCTTAACCAAATTATGGCCCGACCAACATTTAAGGTTAGTCAATTAATCTTACTCGAACGGGCGGAGCAACAAATCGCCGGGTCTGGGAATTTGTCCAAAGAGGGCGAAGCGGGCGAACAAGAACGCTTCAAAGCAATCTTGGATAGAGTAATAACCAAGAACGAGGTGTTAGGCGGAGCTCAAATGGCGGAAGCATTAACTGAACGTCAAACTAGGCTCATCAACAAGGGTGGATTAACGGGTCTGAAAGAGGCAATCAATACACTCATTCCATCGTTACAATCCCCTGCTAGGAAAATAGCATTTCTTCTTTCAATAGCCGCCAGCAAGATGGCTGAGGAAAAGCTGGAGGAATTCATCCAAGAACACATAGAAACGCTCCTAATTAAACCATCGTCAATAAATGGCATGGTTAGTTCTGACCTGCCGCCAAACAGGAAGATGGAACAAATTACTTCTAGTTTCTACCAGATAGAAAAATCTCAATTAGATCCGGAACTGAAAGAGAAAATTACAGCAAAACTCGATGAAATTTTGGCCGCGTATCTAGAAGAATCAAAAATTATTGAGAAGATAGATAATCCGAGTCGTCCTATGCACTTAAGGGCTATGATGCTTGTGGGGATGTGCCAGTCCGAAATGTTGCCAAAAGGCAAGGCATCAAATATTGCACGCGGTGTGATAACCGAGCATTTAAAAAAACCGGACTTTAATACAGAATTAGTCGCACAGGTTGAAGAAACCGAAAAGGAAAAGGTAATCGCTAGATTTCAATCACAACTAAAGCGAGCAGGGATTTCTGTTTAACCCATAAAAACACTAGGATAAAAACCTACTTAAAGCGTCGTTGTACGCTAGTGGCTCTTCTAAGTATGCAGCATGTCCACTATTCAAAAACTGAATATGTTGCGAATTGGCGATATGAGCTGTCATATCGATGGATCTATCCGGGGTCACTATCTTATCGTGCCTGCCTGTAACAACCAAAACAGGTTTAGAAAAGTTTTTTAGAATTTGGCTTGTATCGGAATAGTTCAACACCTCACAAGCGGCAAGAAGCCCCGGTTTCCTGACTGCGGAAGCTATATTTGCAACCTCTTGAAATATCTCATCCGATGTCGGTTTAGCCAACATCGTCTTCGCCCTAGCTTGCCCAAATTCTTCTGGCGACAATCTAGCGATATCATTCAAACGCGCGAGGTATCCCGCCTGCAAAGGTTCACCCTCACTCTCACCATGTCCCATAAATGTACTAGATAAAATCAACTTATCTAACTCAATGGTCCCCAAGCCTGCAAGGCCCTGTGCAATTACTCCCCCCATAGAGTGCCCAAGTACATTAACCCGCTCAACACCTAAAGCAGCAAGCAATCCCGCCGCCGCTGCGGCATAATCAGCAAGATTACTTTTTCTTAACTCACTGTCTCCATACCCCGGCGCATCCCATGCAATAATTCTATATTTAGAAGTTAACCCTTCAAATTGCTTCGTCCATGATCTTGAGTTACCGCCGATACCGTGCATTAAAAACAGAACGGGACCAGACCCACTTTCTATGAAAGAGACATTTGCCCCATTTACTTCTATGGTTTTACGAGGCAATTCTTTAATCTTACGCATTGTCTTCCTATCAAAAATCCAATATGACGGCTATCTAAAGAAAAACCAAATCCTGATCGAGTTATCGAGTGATTACCCGAGTTTTTGATTTTACCCTTCACTCAGGGATGCGAGTTCGCCGAGTGAGATTGGTTTGATTGGNGGTCGAATGTTATAGGAACCTACTTTAGCTGGAGACCTCTTCAATTCGCCAGCGATAATTTCTGTAACTGTAGAAGCGCACATGCGTCCCTGGCAGGTCCCCATGCCACATCTTAGAAAAGCCTTAGCTTGATTTGGGCCTAAGCAGCCGTCAGCAACAGCTTTTCGAAGATCACCCGCTANCACCTCCTCACAGCGACAAATAATTGTGCNATCTTCCGCTGACGCAATCCAAGCTGGAGCTGGGTAGAGGGCATCTAGCATTGNCCTAATGCCACTATCAATGAAACGCTTTAATTTGACTTCCTCAACAATGAGATCCCTCGCCGATTCTTTTATAAGACCGAGTTTCTCAACAACAGCATANCCGGTGATTTCTCCGCTAAGCGCAGCCGACTTTGCGCCTAAAATCCCCGCATTATCCCCTGCAGCAAATACGCCTGACACTGAAGTTTCCCCCATATCATCAAGAGCAGGACGAAATGCATTCTGCTGCTCATCCCATTGGTGTTCAATATCTAGCAACCGTGCCACCTGGGTATTTGGGATAACGCCTTCGTGAAGGGCTATTATGTCTGCCTCTANATCATATCGAGCACCTCGCGAAGCAAATGAAAGGCCAGCGGCTCGTTGATCGCCAATTATCCTTAGGTCACTGGATACGGGAAATGTTTTTATACCAGATCGTTTTAATTTTCTTATCAAATGCCAACCACGCAGTAAATAATCAGGTGCGCTCAGCGCACGAGGGAAATGAAATGCAGCTCTNGCCAGGGCACCCGCAGGTGTTGTATCAACGAATGCAGTAATTTGAATATTAGCATCCATCAATTGCGACATTAGTTGAAGCGTCAAAGGACCGCTTCCTGCTATGACTAATTTCCCCGATGGGTACACCCCTGACGTTTTCAAAAGAGATTGCAGTGCTCCAGCGGTCATAACACCTGGTAATGTCCAACCGGGCACGGGAATAGGCCTTTCTATTGCACCAGTCGCTAAAACGACATATTTAGCCATTAATTTGTTGGACTTCCCATTAGAACTATAGATTACCGTCCGCCTCTTCCCCACGAGTGAGGTGCTAACCTGCCAAACTGAACTGCCTGGCCGATAATCTATATTCTCCGCCCGAAATCTATTAGCTATTTCAATGCCATCACCATAGGAACTGCCCAAAAAATTTATATCTGCGGGCCGATTTTTAACCACTCCCTCTATATTTTTATATATTTGGCCACCGGGAGCGTTTTGCTCGTCGAGCACCACAACGTTTACATTATGGCGTGCCAAGACTTCCGAACACGCCATACCTGCAGGCCCAGCACCAATTACAACCGCGTCAACATCAAGCGTCATTGTTAATTAACCTTATTGTTTCTTCTCTAGATACCCGCATTTCATTTTTCACCTCAATTAGGCATGTCTGTTGTTGATGAACACCATCAACTTCGAGAAGGCACTCAAAGCAGCTCCCCATAAGACAATATGGCCCCCGATCGTTATCAGAGAGAGCAGATTTTCGGAAATCTGTATATCCGGCTGATAGCAGCGCTGATGCTATCGTATCACCTTCCAATGCTTCGATCGGCTCATCATCAAAGTAAAAGGTNACGGACTTTCTTATAATATTAGGTAATCGTTTGAACATTGAACCTCCTCGCAGAGAATGCTTCAAAAGAAGTGTTAAAAGTCTTTTCCAATAACTGNGGCGCCAATTTGAGGGCATGCGCCGCGGCCAGAGTGACCCCACTATGACAAGTTACAACAAAAGCACCCGGAAACTGCAAAGATTCCTGGTATATCGGAAATCCATCTGGAGACATAATCCTGAGAGCACTCCAACTCCTTATCAACTTTAATGTNTTTAACGCAGGAACTTTTCTAATGGCCCGATCTACAATCTTTGCNGCCATATCAAAATTAAAACTTGTGTCAAAGCCCACGTCTTCGGCTGTCGCTCCCAGCATCACAGTTCCTTCGTCCGTCTGACGAATTTGGCCAAGAACATGATTGAATAATGGCTCGACTCTCTCTGTCACAACAATATGTCCGCGCTGCGGACTAACTGGAATTTCCAAGCCAACATACTGCCCCAGCTCCCTGTTACCATTTCCAGCAGCTAAGACCACTCTNTGNCCANTGANAGTTCCTTTGGTCGTTGTGACCTTGAAGCCATCCATGTCAGGTTCGATGCTCAACGTTTTATGTTCAGGCTTGTATTCAACACCGGTTTTTTTACATTGCTGATGCAGTGCNCTCAATGTAAGCAAAGGGTTTACAACACCGTCGTGCGGACAATATGAAGCCCCAACCACTTCTGGGCCAACATTTGGTTCTAACTTGCGAACCTCGTCACCATCAATCATTCGGCGNCCATTTTCACCGACGTCGGGCTGATTATGCATACGTGCTATCGAACTTTCAAATTCTCGGTATTCTTCTTCATTTAGGCAGAGCTCTAAGCCGCCAGGTCGATGATGCCCAACGTCGATTCCTGTCTCCTCTTTCAAATAGTTAGCTAAATCGGGCCAGAGGTCGGATGATTTTTTACTCCAGGCTGCGTACTCGTGCATACCGTCACCTTTTGATTGAACCCAAACCAAACCAAAATTTCCTCTCGAAGCACGGAAAGCAGTATCACCCTCATCCAGCATAACGACGGAGGCACCAGACCGCCGAAGCCCATAAGAAACTGCGGCTCCAACTAATCCGCCTCCCACAATTACAAAATCAAACGACATCCAGTCTTTCCCCTATAACTAGCTCTGTGCCTGAGAATTAACTCATAAAGACAGAAGCTCCTCAATCACCCCACTTGAAAATCCCAAAAGTAATCCTTCTCTCGTTTCAAAAACTGGCCTTTTTATCAGTGTTGGTTTTTCCAATATAATATTAACCACGTCTGACTTTTCAAAATTTTCCTTAACCTCATCCGGCAATGCTCGCCAAGTTGCGCCCCGTCGATTNAATAAAGCATCCNGCCCAATACTTTCAATCCACCTTTGTATATCTGCGGTCGCAAGCGGNTGTTTCCGAAAATCTATAAATTCAAAATCTATTTCTTGTTTCTCTAACCACTTTTTTGCTTCTCTACATTTGTCGCANTTTGAAATACCAAAGACACGTATCATTTTTGCAAATTTCTCCTGGTTAGAACTCATCAACGATACTTAGCATTGCTTCAACTGTCGATCGACCTAATGCNANACTCCTTGAAGGTGACCAGCCATATTCCTCATCAGGCGCATTTTTCGCATCTTTAAATGGCATCTCTAGCGTCATTGCAACTGCTCCATGATAAGCGGCGAAATATCCTGTCGCCGTAGTTTTCATTCCCTTGCCACGTTCCACCTTTGGATAACCATATGACGTTTGGAAATCACCATTAATCATAGCTAAGTTATTACGATAGGCGTCAAGTAAATTGAGCTGCTTTTCACTAGCTTCCGCAATACCTTCAAATCCAGCAATAAAATTATAAGGCAGTCCCTCATCTCCATGAACATCCAAACAAAAATTTATTCCTGTTTCCAGCATCATTTTTCGAGNGTGAAAAACCTCGGGNCTCGTCTCTTCGTTTGGATTTTCCCATTCNCTATTTAGATTAATTCCCTCGGCATTAACACGCAAATTGCCAAGTGCGCTTCCATCCGGGTTCATATTCGGTATTGCATAGATCGTGCTTTTTTCTAGCAACGATCGAACAGCACCATCTTGTTTTTTTAAAAGACGCAGAAGGAGACCTTCCATAAACCACTCCGCCATNGTNTCGCCTGGNTGCTGCCTTGCAATTACCCAGAANACAGGTTTTATTTTACNGTCGCCACCAAACTTCAATACCTCTAATGGGCGCCCCCTTGCGGTACACCCCGGCACTGCTAGAGACACATCAGGTGAACTTTGACATTTTGCTACAAGCTCGGCGTGCCTTTCAGAGGGGTACATAGCAAAATATGAAATGTATTCAGCATCAGTATTTGGTGTAATTTGAATCTCGAGGATCCCATTTTTAAAAGATGTGGGTACCCTGCACCAATTGTTTTTATCTGACGATTTCACCGCGCTGTAGTCTTCCCAGCCAGAGGGGAAGCTAGCCTGGCCAGCATTTAAAATCTTTAGAACACAGGTTTTATTTCGTGCCCCAATCAGGCGAAAGGCGAACCATTGAAAGAATTCTGACTTTGTATCTTTCCTTATTTTAAGCCTTATGTCGTCGAAGCTACTCGCATCNACAATTTCTATGTTACCTCCATCAAAAGATGAATCTATCAGCACCATGAAGTCTCCAGCCCAAAGTAAATTTGNAAGATAAAATCTAGCTTGGTTAGCTTCTTAATTCGCAAAGTCAGGTTCTTTTTCCTCNACTAAACGTTTCATNCCTTCGAAATGCTCCANGTTTCTGCCCTGCCTAGCCAGTTGGCCCATTTCGGAAGCAATCTCCTCTGGAATAAGCTGCATTTCTCCTCCACCTGATACGGCCAAAAGTTGATACATACACGCCCTTTCCAATTGGTAGGCATCGAGATATGCCCTTGCAACGGTGTCTCCAACAATCATTGCACCATGATTACGCATCATAAGAACACGCTTTTGCCCAAGAACCTCCGCCATATGTTCACCTTCGGACTCATCATTTAAAACACCATCGTAAACCTCATAATAGACAACATCATCATGAAAGCCTGCGGCCTGCTGGGAACTTCTAGTTTCTAGAACCATATCCTTCCTAATTGACATTGCTGTAATGTAAGGAGCGTGAACATGTATCACGCATTTTGCGTCTGGCCGTGCCTTGTGAACNGGGTGATGTATAATCCAACCCGCTCGAATTGGGGGGCGGNNCCCTGAAATTAAATCACCCTTTGGAGACATTAAGGCCAAGTTGCTNGCGGTAACCTGGCTCCAGTGGGTATGNCCTGGGCTAATTAATATATTATCCGGTTCATCAGGNGACGTTAAACTTATATGGTTCCAAACCCCCTCGTTTAATTCATGCATTACAGCCAGTCTGTGCGCTGCTGCTACATCCAGCCTAGCTTGTCTTTCCGAAGAATTTAGCATTTTTATTCCCCCCTTTCAGAACCCTTAAAGCTAATAAACTGTCATTGAGATAACCATACAACTTATATCAATTATATAGTCAAATGGAGCTTGAATATAACGCGCAGACAAAAATTAAAGCCTTCCCATAAAAACCGTTTGTTTAAAAGTATGAATATCTTAATATACGTGTCTTAGTACAAAATAGTTATCAACAAATTTTTAGGTTGTAGATTAGCATATGTCAGAAAAAAAGGAACACGAGCAGTTAGAAAGTTCGACGCAAAACAGAAATAATTATTCCTTCTTTAATCTTGCAAAAAATGCGCTGTCCAAACACAAAAACTGGTCACCAGCTTGGCGATCACCCGAACCGAAGCCCGAATATGACATTGTCGTTGTTGGCGCTGGCGGCCATGGACTTGCTACAGCTTACTACCTCGCAAAAGAACACGGCAGAAAAAGTATCGCAGTTATCGATAAAGGATGGCTAGGAGGCGGTAACACAGGTAGAAATACCACTATTATCCGCTCGAATTATATGTGGGATGAGAGTGCCGGTATTTATGAACATTCACTAAAACTTTGGGAAACGCTCAGCCACGAGCTAAATTTCAATACAATGTTTAGTCAAAGGGGCGTTTTAACTTTGGCACATACAGAGCACGAATTAAAAGAAATGACACGCCGCGTCGAAGCAATTCGACTAAATGGAATTGACTCACAAGTGCTTAGTCCCCACGCAATCAAGCAGATTGTGCCAATCATAGATATCAATCCACANCTAAGATACCCGGTAATGGGTGGTTTCATTCAACGNCGCGGAGGAACCGCTCGCCACGATGCAGTGGCGTGGGGCTACGCACGAGCTGCAGACAAACTTGGCGTAGATATTATTCAGAATTGTGAGGTTACCGGTTTTAACATCAAAAAAGGAACAATAACTGGCATAAAGACTGTTAAGGGGGANATTAAAGCGAACAAAGTAGCCTGNGTCGTNGCGGGCCACGCTGGTGTTGTTGCTGAGATGGCAGGTTTCAGGCTTCCTGTTGATAGTCGTCCACTCCAAGCCTTAGTTTCAGAACCAATCAAACCAATTCTTGATACAGTAATAATGTCAAATAGTGTCCACATGTATGTAAGCCAGTCTGACAAGGGGGAATTAGTCCTCGGCGCTGGTGCGGATTCTTATAATTCATACTCTCAGCGTGGCAGCCTAAACATAATTGAAGGGATGCTTGCGGCGGCGGTGGAACTTTTTCCCGTCTTTTCCCGTCTTCGAATGTTAAGGTCATGGGGCGGAATAGTTGATACATGTCCTGATGCATCTCCAATTATTTCAAAAACACCGGTTAAAAATCTTTACTTCAATTGTGGCTGGGGAACGGGAGGCTTCAAAGCCACACCCGGCTCGGGTCACGTCTTCGCCGATCTCGTAGCTAAAGATGAACCAAATTCAATCGCTGCTCCCTTTTCCTTAGACCGATTTGTAGGCGGTTACTTAATAGACGAGCACGGTGCTGCAGGGGTGGCACATTAGCGGAGATAAAATATGCTGTTTATAGAATGTCCTTGGTGTGGTTACCGCGATGATGCTGAGTTTCATTATGGCGGGGAAGGCCATATTAGCCGCCCGGATGCTTCAAAAGAGTTAACAGATGAAAAGTTTGCCGAATATCTATTTTTAAAGACCAACACAAAAGGACTTTTGTTGGAACGATGGTGTCATAGGTCTGGTTGTCGGAGATGGTTCAATGTTCTCCGCAACACAATTACTAACGAGATCTTGGAAGTTTACCCCATCACCGACACACCAAAATCCAAAGAGGGTAAAAAAATTTATGAAGGAAATTGGCGGCGAAAGTCCTTATCAAGGCGCGCTTCTAAAGCAGGTGAAGCAAAATGAGTTCCCAACGGTTCCGATTGAAAGGCGCTGGTCGCGTAGAAAGAAATGCGCCTTTAAAATTCAAATTTGATGGAAAGATTTATGAGGGTTTCCGAGGCGATACATTGGCCTCAGCCCTCCTTGCAAACGGTGTCCATTTAATAGGCAGAAGCTTTAAATATCATAGGCCGAGGGGACAGCTGGGTGTAGGTGCATTAGAACCAAATGCCCTTATCCAAGTTGGAGAAGGCAACAGCACTGAACCGAATATTCGGTCATCTCAAGTAGAACTATACGACGGACTAGTCGCAGCTAGTCAAAATCGCTGGCCTAGCCTCCTTTTTGATTTAGGTGCAGTAAATGACCTACTAAGCGAACTTATCCCAGCTGGCTTTTACTACAAAACCTTCATGTGGCCACGCAAGTGGTGGATGAAATACGAGTACTTTATTAGACGTGCTGCTGGACTTGGCAAGGCTCCAACCGGACGCGACCCTGATCGATACGAGAAGATGCATGCTCATTGCGATGTTTTAATTGTAGGAGCTGGGCCGGCAGGGTTGGCAGCAGCATTAGCCGCAGGCAAAACCGGCGCTCGCGTTATTATTGCAGATGATCAGCAGATTTTTGGTGGCAGCCTCAATTTCAATACCGACTGTCATATAGACGATAAACCCGGAAAGGAATGGGGNGAAGAAATAGTGGCNACTCTAGATAGCATGNCTGACATTACAATGCTCCCAAATACNAGTGTTTCNGGCTACTACGAGCAAAATTATCTAACGTTGCTAGAGACAACAAACCCGAATTCATTCAAAAACACNACNCAACAAACACGGCAACGACTTTGGAAAGTCCGAGCGAAGCAAGTAATTTTGGCCACTGGCATGATTGAACGTCCGCTCGTATTTGCTAACAATGACCGTCCAGGAATTATGCTGTCGTCCGCAATACGAACATACATCAACGAATTTGGTGTCACGCCGGGACAAAACCCTATAGTTTTTACTAATAATGATGACGCGTATCGAACTGCGATAACAATGCGACAGCACAACATTAACGTCGTCGCTATCGTAGACGTAAGAGAAAACCCTGACAGCGAGCTTTTCAGAGAAGCCAAAGAGATGAAGATACCCATCCACCTCGGGTCAGCTATAGTGACAACCAAGGGTTACGCCCGGATCAAATCCGCAACGATAATGCAATTATCATCAGATGGAAAAACTCTGGTTGGAGGGAAAAAAGTTTTAAGGTGTGATTGCATGGCTATGTCCGGGGGATGGAATCCTGCTATACATCTCTTCTCGCAAAGTGCGGGAAAGGTTAAGTGGGATAACGAATTAGCTACCTTTATTCCTGATGAGGCAACTCAAATAGTTCTACCAATAGGCGGATGCAATGGAAAAACCACTCTTTCCAAATCTATTAAGGATGGGTTCAAAGCCGGGATATCCGCAGCAAGATCATCAGGCAACAAAGGACATCCTCCTGCAACCCTATCTGTCCAAGAACCAATACAAACCGACCATCGATTTGTGTTACCTATCCCAACAGAGAAAGGCGAATTTACCAAAGGGAAAGTCTTTGTCGATTTTCAAAACGACGTAACCTTGTCTGACATTCAGTTAGCTTCCAGAGAGGGTTATAATTCCATCGAGCATCTAAAACGTTATACAACGGTCGGCATGGGCACTGATCAGGGAAAGACATCCAATGTAAACGCACTCATCCTTTTAAGCCAAATCCTTGACTGCCAACCTGAACAAATTGGTTATACAACGTTTAGGCCCCCGTATGCTCCGACTACAATTGGCGCTTACGCAGGTCGCAATATCGGGACTTTATTTTCTCCAGTTAGAACAACAGCACTACATAGTTGGCAAGAAAAAGCAGGCGCAAAATTTGAGCACGTGGGTCAATGGATGCGCGCCTGGTATTACCCAAAGGCTAATGAAACGATGCGACAGGCGGTAGATCGTGAAGTTAAAGCAGCCCGCAGCAGCATAGGCCTCTTGGATGCCTCAACGCTCGGTAAAATTGATATACAAGGTCCCGATGCAGCTGAATTTTTGAACCGTGTATATACCAATTCCTGGCTCAAACTCGCTCCTGGTAAATCACGCTACGGCTTAATGTTAAAGGAAGACGGTATGGTAATGGATGATGGTGTAACCACATGTATTAAAAAAGACCATTACCATATGACAACAACCACTGGCGGTGCTGCCGGAGTTCTAGAATGGCTTGAGGAATGGCTTCAAACGGAGTGGCCAAACCTCAAGGTCTACCTAACTTCCGTCACGGAACAATGGGCAGTTGCTGCAATTTGCGGCCCAAACAGCAGGGAATTACTGGCAGAGTTATGTCCTGATATAGACTTATCAGACGAAGCTTTTCCATTTATGGGATATAAAGAAGGGACCGTCGCCGGAATTAAGGCAAGAATATTCCGAATATCTTTCACCGGAGAGTTAAGTTTTGAAATAAATGTGCCACGCAGCTACGGCTTATCGTTGTGGACAGCGCTTTTAGAGACTGGGAAAAAATATGATATTTGTCCCTATGGGACAGAGGCTATGCATGTGCTTCGAGCAGAAAAAGGATTTATAATTGTAGGGCAAGAAACCGACGGAACGGTAACGCCTGTTGATCTAGGTATGGACTGGATCATTTCAAAAACAAAATCTGATTTTATTGGAAAGCGGGCCTTATCTCGTCGGGATATAGTGAAAAATGACCGAAAACAATTAGTCGGACTTTTGACAGTCAATAAAACTGACATTCTCCCAGAAGGTTCCCAAATTGTTGAAAAAGTTCTCCCTAAGCCACCAATGCCAATGATAGGACATGTTACGTCGAGCTACTTCAGTCCAAATTGTGATCGCCCAATTGCGATGGCAATGATCAAAGGCGGCAGAGATCGAATGGGAAAGACCGTTTACATTCCACTCAAAAATAAAACTATTGCAGCTACAATAACAGATACAAATTTCTTAGATGGTGGGAGTTAATCAAAATGAACTCTAACTACTCAGAGACTAATGCACCCTTTAAAACCTCTCCACTAGATAGCAAACAGATAACAACTAGAGGGCCAGCAAATGCTGACATTACGTTAAAAGAAGAAAAAGACGTAGGGAAACTGATATTAAGAGGATCTTTAAGCGATAAGAAGTTCATAACACCAATAAAAAAATATCTATCGGAACAGTTTCCAGCACCACCTAACGTATTTTTTGATGATGCAAAAGTTCGGATTGTTTGGCTGGGACCAGATGAATGGTTGCTCTTAACTAATTGGGATGAGATAGATACTTTGACGGCAGATCTAACAAAAGCATTATCAAAAACATATTTTGCATTAGTTGACGTCACAGATAACTCAACCATTATTGAATTGAAAGGAAGACAGTCGCTTGAAATCCTTATGAAAGGTTGCTCACTAGACCTCCATCCCAAAGTTTTTCAACCCGGATGCTCTGTTCAAACAGATCTAGGGTTGGCAAACATCATATTATTAAAAATAGCTGAGGGTCCGGTCTTTCAAATTGTTGTGCGGGCAAGTTTTGCGAACTATCTTTGGGATTGGTTGCTAGACGCCGCCGACGAATTTAAACTTCGGATAGAAACTTAGGAAAACAACCCCAGAAAGCCTACCTTAATCGATCAAATATGGAAGAAGACCAGCACCAAATCCGGCATGCATATCTTGAAGAGTACGAGGGCGCATCTTTAGTTGCATCGCAGGCCTACCAGTGTCTTGAAGTCATCTATCCACCTGGCCTGTGGCCAAGTGTACAGAAAATGATTTCGGATGCCGCGCAACTAAAAGGCGGGGGTGAATTATTAATCGCAATCACTCACGAGGGAATTTCTGGCTTAGTCGTATATCACGCACCAAACTCGTATAAGAGCGAGCATTTGCCACACAGCTGGGCTTCGTTAACAATCTTGGCCGTCTTACCCCAGTATCGTCGACGAGGCATTGGATCCAAACTAATCCAAACCTGTTTAAATATCGCAAAAACCGACAAAACCGAAGTTTTTGGAGTTCTTTTGAATGTGCAAATGACTGCTGCCAAAACAGTTTTTGAAGGCAAGGGTTTTGTGAAAAACGGCTACAGCAGAATGATTTCTGGTCAAAAGCACGACCAATATTGTCTAACCCTCTAACATGTTGTTTCTGGAATACATATAGATGTTTTCGGTTTCTATGTGTTTGAGTCTGGAAAACTTTTCTTCCGCCGATTAATAAAGTCTCTTAGTTCTTCATCTATGGCCGGGTCAAGGGGGGGCTGCTCGTAAGATGATAGTAGAGATTTAACAGTTTCAGCTGATCTAATCTCCGTGTTTCGGCTGCCCTCTGCCTGCCACTGCTCAAATGTACCGTTGTCAGCGATCCCTGATCTATAAAATGCCGTTTCAAAGTTTTCCTGCGTATGGTTACAACCTAGAAAATGAGCTCCTGGACCCACCTCTTTTATAGCAGCCATGGCTTGACCGTTTTCTGAGAGGTCAATTCCCTTTAAAAAAGTTTGCATCATCGCTAATTGATCGGCATCCATTACAAATTTTTCATAAGAAGAAACGAGCCCTCCTTCTAACCAGCCCGCCGCGTGCAAGACAAAATTTACTCCCGACATAATAGTAGGCCACAGCGTATTAGCCGATTCATAAGCAGCCTGTGCATCCGGTAATTTTGACCCACACAAGGAGCCTCCAGACCGAAAGGGAACATTTAGTCGTCGGGCTAATTGAGCACAGCCAAAGAGCACAAGAGCTGGCTCAGGCGTGCCAAAAGTAGGGGATCCGGATTGCATAGATATTGAGCTAGCGAAACTTCCAAAGATTACCGGTGCTCCCTTACGGCATAATTGTGAAAATGCTATCCCCGCAAGTGCCTCGGCAAGTGTTTGTGTCAAAGTGCCGGCGACGGTAACAGGAGACATTGCGCCAGCTAATATAAATGGTGAGGTCATTACCGCCTGATTGGCTCTGGAATAGGCTTTTAATGCACCCAACATCGTACCGTCCCATGTCATTGGGGAATTAGCATTAATCAAACTTGTTAGAACCGTATTTTTCTCTAAAAAGTCAGAGCCAAAGAGAATCTTTGCCATCTCTATTGTATCTTGAGCTCGCTCTGGTGCTGTTACGGACCCCATAAACGGCTTGTCACTATATTTTATATGCGCATACACCATATCGAAGTGTCGTTTGTTTACCGGTAAATCCACCGGTTCGCAAACTGTTCCGCCAGAATGGTGCATCGCTGGAGACAGGTATGCTAACTTAACGAAATTTTCGAAATCCTTCATAGTGGCATATCGTCGCCCACCATCTAGATCTCTAACAAATGGGGGCCCATAGACTGGCGCAAAGACCGTATTTTTTCCACCAATATCGACTGATCTATCCGGGTTACGAGCAACTTGCTTGAAATTTGGTGGTGCAGTTTTAGCTATTTCTCGAGCCAACCCCTTTGGAATTCTGACCCTTACACCATTGACATCGGCCCCAGCGTCCCGCCACATTTGAAGCGCTTCTTCGTCATCCTTAAAATCAACGCCCACCTCTTGAAGGATATCTTCGGCATTAAATTCAATAATTTCGAGCCCTTCATCACTTAAGACATTAGTGATAGGAACGTTACGTATAATATTGGGAAACTGTTCTAACTTCACTTTTTGGCGTACTGCTCTACGTGCTTCCCTTCCCCCACGAGACCTGCGTTTTCTATCGTCATTCATCGCGGTCAAAACTCCTGTTTTGCATCAATTCAAACTACCGTGGATCTCTTAAAACAGTATAACAAAAATCAGCCGCCAAACTCGTACTCTAATATTGGCGGACACGAACAAACAAGATTACGGTCACCAAAGGCATTGTCTATTCTCTCAACAGGAGGCCAATATTTACAATCGGGTTTGGCAAGTGAGGGGAAAACTGCTTCTTTTCTTGAATATTTTCTATCCCAATTTGGCTGTGTTATAGAATTTGCTGTGTGAGGTGCAAACTTTAACGGGCTTTCGTCAACACTCAAAACCCCATCCTCGATAGCTTTTATCTCTTTTCTAATGATTGCCATAGCTTCGATAAAACGATCTAACTCTGCCTTTGACTCGCTTTCTGTAGGTTCTATCATAAATGTACCAGGCACTGGAAAAGACATTGTCGGTGCATGAAAACCAAAATCAATTAACCTTTTTGCTATATCTTCTTCCGTGATTCCTGTTTCGCTTTTAATTTTTCTAATATCTATAATACATTCGTGGGCCACATTTCCGTTTTTTCCTTTATATAAAATTGGAAAATGATCTTTGAGTTTGTGTGCTATATAATTTGCATTCAAAATTGCATTTTGTGTAGCCAATTTTAATCCCTCAGATCCCATCATTTTAATGTACATCCAAGATATGGAAAGAATGCTTGAACTTCCCCAAGGAGCTGCTGAAATTGCCCCTATTCCTGAAGGAGTACCACAATCAATTACTGGATGACTTGGTAAATAAATCTCTAAATGTTTTTTACAAGCAATAGGGCCCATTCCTGGACCACCTCCACCGTGAGGTATGCAGAATGTTTTGTGTAAATTAATAT